>NZ_JAIWNS010000015.1 GCF_020216685.1 Methanospirillum hungatei
TTTTGACCGGTTCAGAATTTTTTTTGAGAAGAATCAGAGGGGGAAAAAGTCACGACAGTACCTGATTCCGTATCTGATGTCAGGCCATCCGGGGTGCACCCTGTCAGACATGATCTCCCTTGCCGAATACCTCCGGGATACCGGCTTATACACTGAACAGGTCCAGGACTTTACACCAACACCCATGACCACCTCAACCTGCATGTATGCAACCGGGCGTGATCCCTGGACAGGAAACCTGGTACATGTTCCGAAAGGGGAGGAGAAAAAGATCCAGCGAGCCATTCTTCACTGGAAAAACCCTGCAAACCATTCACTTGTTCTGGAAGGTCTGACCCGTGCCGGGCGAAAAGACCTCATCGGTAATACGGGCATATGTCTGATTCCTGCACGAAGAACGGGAGAGATAAGGGCGATCCGAAAAAGGATCAGTCCTTATGAGCATTATCAGGGATCTTCATCCCGCAACTGATACATTCCTCAATCGTATCTGAATAGGTCCGGTACGCATCAGCAAGCACAGTAGACTGGGACGTGAGTCCTGCAATCATGATGGCTTCAAGGATCTCATCAGGATTTGCACCTTTCCGAAGAGCTGCCTGGACATGATAATCAGTACAGTGATTACAGCGGAGGGCAGCAGATACAGCAAGACTGATGAGTTCGACAATCTTTGGGTCGAGTGTTCCGGTCTTCAGAACGGAGTTTTTATACAGGAGATGGGAGATAAGCACTTCAGGCCGCTCTGACATCCGTTCAAAGATGAGCGGAGCCCGTCCGTAATCCTTGCGGATCGCCTCAACCCATTCCTGTGCAGTTTCGGCAGCACCCTTTTCGAGGACCTCTTTGATGATATTTTCAAATCCGTTTTTTGGTTTGCCCATAGAAACAGCCTGACCAAAGGTCTGTTCTGAGAGATGTCATACTTACCGGTCAGCCTGTCCTTTCAGGATAATAATTTCATTTCTGCAGGTGGATCTCTTATACTATGAATGGAAAAATGAGCCTCATCCTCATGGCACTGGTTCTGACCGGGTGTATCTTCCTGGCCGGGTGTACCAGTTCTCCCCCACAAAATGAGCCTGTAGCACCATCCCCAACAAGTACCCCGACCCCGGCTCCGCTCCCCCCCACACCTGAAGAGACACCGGTTTCTGAACCAGTTCCTAAATATTCCATCTTCGATGGTCCGGTGACTGAGCCTCCTGCAGAACTTGAGGTATCAGTATCAGCACGAAAAGACCCGGTGTATAACCTTATCACGGTTGTTTTTGACGGTGGCAAAGGCCAGCAGCTGGTGCAGTCCATCAATGTCCGGGTTACTACTTCAGATGGGATTATGACTGAACTACCTCTTCCGCCAAACCGGGGTGCAGAGATCGAATTTACCGGTTCTAAAGCGGTTGATCGTGTGCAGGCCGCTGCATATTACAAAAACGGTGCATCCTATCTCATTCTTGACCAGAATGTCGGGCAGACACGGGCAGGCATACTAACCGCAACACCAACGGTGCCAAGTGCCCCTGAAACCTCCTCGAACAGCTTGTATGATGGTCCGGTAACTCAGCCCCCCAGGAATCTGATGGTTCAGGTGGATGTTATCAAGGATCCCGTGTACCGGGTTATTACCGCAACATTTCGGGGAGGTCACGGGCAGTCCCTTGTCAGAACAGCTCAGGTACATGCCCTGCTCTCAGACGGATCAGAAGTTACCAAAGACCTTGCCAGCAATATCGGGAGCATAGCAGAAATTCAGGGGACAGCAGGAAATGATAAAGTACAGGTCGTGGTCTTTTACAAGAACGGTGAGCAGTATAAAATAAGTGAGAAAGTATTCGGCCCAAGAGGCTGATTATCTCTTTTTTCCAATAAGTGCCACACCAGCAAGAGCGCCAATCACCGTGCCGATAAGCAGGGGACTTTGTGTCGGTTCAGGAGTCGGTGTTTCCTCAGGGGTGGTATTCACTGGTTTTGGCGTCTCTACCACGATCGGAATTAACGTTCCAAACACCGGAACAGTCTGCCCGATCATGACAGCGGTTTCACCATTCCAGTCCTGATATCCGGGAAGTGTGAGTTGTATCTGGACAGGTCCTGCCGGAAGATCCGGTATGGTAACCGGTGTGATTCCGACCGGATCACCATTCAGGAGAACATTTGCCGAAGAAGGTTCTGATGAGACCTGAAGTGAACCGGTGGTGATCGGGGTGAGGGTCACTCTGATCTTGGTGTTCATATTCGGCTCAACATATACCCGTTCAAACCAGTCCTTGTACCCGGCCAGGGTTATCTGGATGTTGCGATACCCGGCGGTGATGTCACGAAGAACATGAATCCCGGACTGGTCTATAAAACCGGATGAAACACCATCAACAAGAACCTCCCCGCCGGGCGGGCTTACTGCCAGGGACAGAGTGCCGGTCTTTGCCGGGGGAAGGGCAGTCAGGGTACCACGGATGATATTACTCTTTCCTGGCTTTGGTGCCTGAACCAGTGTCTCATTGTATGTGGTATATCCGGGAGCGGTGATCATCAGCTGATAATTCACCGGGCGGTTACTTGTTTCGGCCTCAACAAGGAGCGAACCTTTCTGGATGGTACCGACAAATTCACCATTGAAATACACTGATGCATTCTCAACATTTGACCTTACTTCGTAATACGAGGTCATAGCAGGAGATTCTTCAGCAACTCCCGGACAAAAGAGCGTGAGTAATCCTGCAATCAGGAATAAAAATAAAATATTGGATTTTTCCCTTGTCATTCTCATAGAACTTTTCCTCACCATATTTCTCCTCAATCTACCATGAACCCTTATCTCCTGCGTATCTGCCCATATGCAACCATAATTCCGGCGACAACAAGAAGCATCGTGACCAGAACCGAAGGGCCCCCTGAAGGAGTTACAACAGGTGTTTTGGATACCGGGACCAGAGTTCCTGAGAGGACAGTTGTCGTTCCGCCGGCAACATCAGTTTGTGTTGACCAGTCCTCAAATCCCGAAAGACGTAGCAGTACCACATGTGATCCGGCCTCTACCTCAACTACTGCGGGAGTAATGCCCTTATACAGATCATCCACATAGATCTGCACATTTGGAGGGGATGACGAGATGTCCAGTGATCCCATCACCTGCCTGCTCAGGTCTATTCTTACCTCGGCTGGGAGACCATCCGGGACATTTACCCACACCTCCTGGCTTGCATAGCCTGGAAATGACCCTGTGACGGCATGTTCACCAACTGCGATATTATCAATGATCAGGACACCTGACTCTGGTATCTGTCCTGCCACTCTGCCATCAAGGGCGATCTCCATGCCGACCGGGCTTCCATCAACATGCAGGGTTCCGGTCGCCTGATAATCCCCACCTGAAAGTTCTGGAGATGCGATTCCTGCTACCGGAAGAATAAGATGAAAAAGGAGAAAGCAGGAGAATACTCCGGCCATAACAAGAAAATGAAAGGATCTCATTGCTTTCCAGGCTCCGTCACATCTGCTGTAACCACCGGTTCAGGCGCCGGAGTGGAAACAAGAACTGCTTCAACTGAACCCAGACTCCCCCCGAGCACAGACACATTGGCTACCCAGTCCTGATACCCGGCCTTCCTGATCATGACCGTATGCTCACCGGTTGTTATGTCTTTCAAATGTAAAGGAGCAAGGCCGACCATCCGGTTGTCAACAAAGATCTCTCCACCGTCGGGATTTGAGTAAATGTTCAATTCACCCAGCGGTGAAGGGATCATCTTAACCCGGTAGGTTGTAACGGCATTGTCATCTACATAGAGCTGATCCGTGATCGTCTGATCACCAGGTTTCTGCGCGTTGACGACGTATAATCCCCGTGGCACCGTGTATGCGATCAGGACTCCTGAATCAGGAGTTGTACCCATACTTTTATCATTTAATAGAAATTCAGCTCCGGCAGGTTCGCTGATAAATCGTACCATTCCGGTCCGTTCATATGAAGTCTTACTCAGGTCTATCTTGTATGCAATCGTTTTGTCAGGCTCGGTCTGGATATATGGCCCTGCATAAGGCAGATACCCACTGTACTCCATCCGGACATTCTTCCATGATGGTGCAACCGTCGTATCAACCGGGATTGTTAACTTCCCGCCTGATATATACCCCATATAGAGAGTATCAAAATAGACCCGGGCACCTTCCAGATCCGATCTGACTTCAATATATCCGATTCCGGGAGATGAAAACCGCTTCTCATCTCCGAGTGCCTGACAGCAGAATATGGTGGAAAAGAGCACCAGACTTGTCAGTAACATATGCCAGTTCACTTCACATCAACCCCTTATATGTGAGCATGGGCGATGAACGCTCATAATTCTTTGGAATAGTCATCCTCATACAATAATTATGCAAGGGAAGAGAAAGAGGAGGATTACGGATTTAAAAATCAGAGAAGTTCAGATAATGCATAACTTCAAGCTGGTCCAGAAACCGGTCATCAGATTGTACCAGGTCAGCGATGGCACTGCCCGGTTTATCTGATGAACCTTGAGCAGGAGATTCTGTCGTCATGGGAAGAGGATGGAGTGTCGGGAGATCAAACACCCTGGACGGGTGCGGGATCACCGTTTGGGAGGGGGAGTACCACACAGAGGGAACATAGGGAGCATCAGTGTAGGAGGACATGAATGACTGCATTATATTTCACCTGTGTTTTTTTAAGGAGGATACGGAGGTTCGGATCATTCGATCCTGCTCACAGGTCTTCCTGTGACATTACCATCGTTGGGTGAAACTGCAGATAAGGATTGAATAAGAAATTCTATTGAATTTGTTCAGACTGATTTTGATACGGATAATCCTGACCCTGATGGATCATGCCGAGGAAAACATGCCGATTACTGTATCAGCACATCTGTGCAGGTTGAAAATGACTGAAACAGGTTACTGGAACCATTTAGATTTTTGAGCCATTAGAGAAAGTATCATCTCGAAATATTAAATTAAAACTATCAAAAACTGGTTGCAACCAGTTGCAAAACCGTAATTTTTGATTTTTCCAAGAGCGGATAATCTCCTGGTGCGGAGATCAAAAATAATTATTCCTTGAAAACCCAGAGTTGATTGTATGACAGAGGAAGTCCTGCATATTCAGTCAGTACACCCTATATCACTCATGCAATGTCTCATTCCGTATGGTGCTCTGTGTGGAATGATTTCGGGAGTTTTTCTCACACTTTTTGGTTTTGGAGTTTTTTGGCTCCGTTTTCCATCCCACACAGCTCTCCAGAATATTTTGGATCCACTTATTATCTTTGGCATGATAACCGGAGCATGTGTTGGTTTTGTGATGGGTGTGATCTGTTCAATAATCCTGGGATCGATAATCGCCATAATATTCAATCAGACATGCCGGATAACCGGAGGTTTGATAATAAAAATAAAAAAAGGAGCGGAATTAAACGAGCATTCCGGTCTCTGAAAACGGTTTTACTTTCAGCAGAATATAATCCCGCATCCTGGATGGGCGGATATCGCAGACATCGGCAATCCTGATCCCGGCCTCAATTTCGATCTCCCGGATCTCTGCAGCATAGGGATCATAGGGAAGTTTCACCCTGGTCCCGTCCATCTGCACAACAACCGGGATAGGTGAGGTTACTTCATGGATAGCAGGCACGTTCTCAAGGATGATATCCATAAGTCGGGCAGGTGTGACAGACAGGGGATCTTTAGCAATCCCGGTACGCTTCTGATCAATAACGCGGGAGACTTCCTCAACAATCTCATCAAGTCTGGCCAGTTCATGCGGCTCCTTGGTCCGGTGCATAAACCTGCCAAGTCCGCCGATATATCCGGCAACTGGTGGATCTATTATCTTCATCAGGGTTTCTTTTGTCGGACCACCACAGACCACAATCGGCACCTGAATACCCCGCCTGAACGTCGGCATCTTCTCTTTTATACAGGTTTCAAAGTTGCCAAAGAGGTAAATTGCCAGATCATGCTCATTGATGATATCCCGCTCCTCATCAGACAACAGACCGATTCGTTTGCCAAATCCGCGTGCAAGCCCGATCATGTTGGTCTTTGCACCGGCTGTCCGAAGATATTCAGCAACATCACATGAGGCATGAGGGAGATGATGAATCTCAAGTGACATCGAGACTACTGCAATCTCGGTCCCGACAAGCGGGGCTGGTTTGACCTCGCCGGCAAGGGGACGGGAGACTGTTTTTAAGATCTCAATATCCTCCTTCGGGATCAGAGCCTGGAGAACGACTTCCTGGGCAATCATATGTTTCTGAATGATATACCCCCCCATATCCTCGATAAGGTCCAGGATCTCATCATGACGAAAGACGCCGCCCTTGTAGGTTATTGGCACCAGGATCATGATGCAGCCTCCATTATCCTGAACTGTTCATCAACAAGAGGGGTGACATCTTCAGGCAGGGTATTTTCGCTTGCGACAAACCAGAACCTGCCATTATGAAAGTTCTGCTTTTTCACCCGGAAACCCTCCGGACAGATGACCTGCATGGAGTATATGAGATCCTTAAAGAGCCCCTCGGTTGGATCTGCAACTGCCAGATCTTCAATACCGGATGAAGCCGCATCCCCGGAGGTCTGAATCTCGATGGTAAACCGGTCCGGCTGCGATACCTGATCTTTTCCATAACTCTTCCAGAGGATCTGCAGAAGGTCTGCAAGGAACGTCTCATCTGCAATTGCCAGAGTAATCTTCTGCCCGTCATAGGTGACGCCGGCAAGATCAGACACGGTAATGGTCCGGGGCACGGTTCGTGTGATCCCCACCGCCACAAATACAGGAACAGATGGATCTATATAAATCCGAAGTCTCTCCAGGACTTTGAGGAGATTATGATCAGTGATGACCGTTGAAGCGATCCGCCGGTAGAGCTGTCCTCCAACCGGTTCGGTTGAGTCTACCTCAAAATACTCCAGCGTTGACATGCCAATCAGCTCTTCTCCACAAATCCTGAAGATAATAATGCGGCTCCGACCGAACCGATGTACTGGGAATGATGGGGAACAACAATCTCTGTCTGGAGCAGGTTTCCCATGGCCCGGACAAGACCCTGGATAAGAGAGGTCCCTCCGACCATGACGACCGGTTCTTTAATATCTATCTCCTGGAGTTGCTGTTCAAAGACCTGTTCGGCGACAGAATGACAGGCTGCCGCTGCAACATTCTCTTTTGAGTGACCTTCTGCAAGGGCATTTACCAGGCTCTGTGTCCCAAAGACGATACAGTAACTGTTCATCGGGACATCTTCTCCCATCCCCTTCATGGCTAACGGGCCCAGCTCGGTAATATCTACTCCCAGCCGTTTTGCCGTCATCTCAAGGAACCGTCCGGATGCCCCGGCACAGATACCCCCCATGGTAAAGGTGCCGGGGATACCATCAAGGACAGATATAGCCTTGTTATCCATACCCCCGATATCGATCACGGTTGACGGCCCATGCTGACAGTCGGCGAGGAAGACAGCACCTTTACTGTTCACCGTCAGCTCTTCCTGGATGAGGTCTGCACCGATACGCTCCCCTATCAGGAACCGGCCATACCCGGTTGTCCCAACAGCATCAAGATCCTCACGTGTAACCCCGGCTTCTTCAAGTGCAAGACTGATGACCTCGTCTGCACTGGTCAGTACTTCAGTTGTCGGACGCCAACCGGTTCCGATGATCTCATTGTCCTGCATGATCACCGCCTTTGTTGTGGAGGAACCGGAGTCTACCCCCATGGTAAGACCGGTCTGACGCTCACGGGCAAGAAGGGCACGCCGCCGTGCGATAGTCGTCAGGGCCTCCATCCTCGTAAGAAGGGTCCCGGAGGTTGTCCGTTCGGTGAAGGAGTAACTGACCACGGGAAGCCTTGAGTGTTCATGGATGTACCGCCGGAGTTCATTCCTGACAATCGCCGCCTCTGCACATCTGAAACATGAGGCAATAAATACCGCATCTGCTTCTGCTGAACCCTCTACCAGGGCAACGGCACGTGCGATGGCAAGTTTGAGATCACCGGATTTGACATCAAGTCCGAAATCCCTGAAATTTCTCCTGATGTCAGACAGTGAGAGATCGGGGAAGAAAACCTCTGCCCCCACAGCCTCAGCTGCTGTGTAAATCTCTTTCTGGACTCCTGAATACTCAGGTCCGCAGGATAACTGGGCAATACGGACAGTCTCTTCCTTCATGATGAACCTCCAAGACCGGTGAGGAACTCTTTGACTCTCCGGACAAAGATGATCCCCTCTTCCTCATCGGCAGGATAGTCAAGTTCAAGGATGGGGATCTTCTTTTGTTTCACGAGGAATTCGACCAGTTCATCGGTTCTGGCACATCCCATACATCCAAAAGCAAAGTCCGGATTCCTGACAATGATGGCCGCCTCAGCCCTGTCAATCAGGGGACCAAAAAGAGACATACGCCCTCTGACACCGGATGGCACTTCAACAGCAGCCCACCGGAGCCCCTTCTTTGCATCATCAGGAGTCATCTCGAGGGGTGGTGAATCAAGACCTGCTGTCTGGATACGTTCCCGGACTGAAAGAGCGGTTCCCAGAGGCTTGTGACCAAACCGTGCGACAAGATCTGAGAGAATAAGACTTGTTGCCGGATAGATAAACACCTCTGCCATTCAGGCCTCCTGTTCGATCAGTTCCATCAGTCTTTTCACCGATAATCCTTCCGTTTCTTTTTGTTCTGATTCATGAACCGGCCTCTCTGATGGTGATTCCAGCTCTTCAAGTCCGATTGCGATTCTCCTGATAAAACCCATCTCATATTCATGTCCAAAATACCCCGGTCGTGCTCCGCCGAGATTTGCCCGGCACCGGCGGGGATCACCTGGTGGAAAACCCCGGTCCTTTACATAGATATGTGCCGGATCAAACGCTCTGATATGTGCGATAACCCGTTCCACCTCAGCTTCTTCGCCGGTGATCTGCAGGCCAAAACAGGTCTCTTTTATCATGACCCTGCCTGATACCTCATAGGCCCGTGCTGCAATATCATCAGGTGTTGCCTTATACGATTCAATAAAGACGTATTTCGTAACGGTTCCGGCATAGAGTGGCGGAATTGTTTCTTTCATCCCCTGACCTCCCTGAAGAACACAACCTCTCCTTCTTCCAGACCTGCAATCTTTTCCATATCGATCACGGTACCGATGATATTTGTTCCGGAGAACGGTTCAGAAGTCGGCCCGAACTCTGATGAGGGAACAGACCTCACCCCGACGATACCAACCCCCTTACAGGAGTCATTCGTCATCGCAAGCACACCTGCTTCAACTGATGATACAGGAGTGTTCTCAGGGATCACATTGGTCGTCTTTGGAATTTTTGCTTTAAAGAGGGTGACTTCATCAAAGGAGAAGAGCATCGGAAGTCTCCCGACCGCGTGATACTTAAGGCCTGAGAATTCCCTGAAAATTTTGCAGGTACGGGGGGCATTCACATCATCAAGCGTGATAGATATGACCTGTTTATCAGGTATGGTCTCGACCTCAACAAAACCCTGGGCAAGTACCTCAAGGGTAGTCGCTGGTTTTTGCTGAATGACTACACGGTCAGGCCCGTCAACATCAGGGGTGAGCGTAAGATGAAGCGCTTCTGCCCGTTCCCGTGCCATCGCAAGCGGCATTCCAATCAGGTCGACCTGTGAAGGTTCAATCTGAATACTCAGCCGGTCACCCTCCTGCGCAATTTTACAGAGTTCGATACCATGAATAATATGGCCGACGACGGTATGTGCAAGACTTCTCGGAAGATCCTGAGTATAGATATAAAGTGATCCACGGTTTTTCCCTGAAGTCCGCATTAATACCGTTCCTTCCCGTCTGCCTGAACATGCTTCACAGGGAACATCAGTCCCTGCCAGGATATCGCATCTGATATGAGTGCTCAGTCGTTTATCAACAACAAACACCCGGTTCAGGAGAGCGAGAAGCATCCGGTCAACGCTGACCGCGGTTTTTGGATCATACCCGTCAGGAGTC
>NZ_JAIWNS010000016.1 GCF_020216685.1 Methanospirillum hungatei
TTTCCTTCTGCCTGGACCCTGATATGGGTGACGATGTGCATTCCTTCTTCAAGAACAACTGAACCATCCGTTGTTGTTCTGGCGTCAGTTGACTCAGCAAACGAAATAACCGGCTCAATGGAGAGAATCTGATCCACATCACTGAGCCGGTCCAGAACACCCATCCCGGAGATGACTTTTGCAATTATCCCGTTCTCTGCCGGACCGCCATGATCTGCTGCATGTGTCTTTTTACAGAATATCAGAAATGACCGTGCCGGATCGTATCCTCCACACCCGAGTGCCAGATCCCCGCGTTCATACCGGGAAGGTTTTCTGGAAGGAGTAAAAGACGAGGGGAAAGGACCAAAACTTGCAACCTGCAGATCGTGCCAGCCTGATTGGATACCAAAAAGACCGGTCAGGATCTCCCCCGCACGGGTCCCGGGCATAGTTTCCACAACCACTTCGCCGGCGGTTGTTTTCATAAGAAATTCTTTCGTCTCTGCCTGACTGACGGTGACCGGCCGAATTATGCCAATGCTAAGACTCCGGTCACGATCCGGCAGGAGATCATCAATTGTGAATCCGTCTGGTACTGTAGTGATCGTTCCATCAAAATGGATTGTGGGCATTGCCACTCCTGTTACTCTTGTGCCATCCGTTCCCGTTCCTGCTCGGTAATCTCTGCAAGTACCTCAGCAGTCGGTCCAATCTTTACGATCTTTCCAAACCGCATAAGGGCACACCGGTCACAGATGTCCCTGACAAAATCCATGTCATGTGAGACCACGATGAAGGTCTCTTCCATCTCTTCCCGTGCGTGCATGATGGAATGCTTGACATCGACCTTGGTAATCGGATCCATCGTCCCGGTTGGCTCGTCTAATACAACAATATGTGGTTCACGAATAAGAACCTGAGCCAGAGCAACCCGGTGGCGCTCACCCTCACTCAGAGTTGACGGAAGACGTTCCAGTACCTCACGAGCTTTCTCCTCAGTAAATCCTGCCATCTTCAGAGTTATGATGGCTTTGCGCATTGCAAGTTCCTTTGGAAACTCAAGCCCGATTGCATCGGTCAGATTATCGAGAATGGTCCGGTGGGGGAAGAGATCATACTCCTGGTGCAGAAGACCAATATACTGTTTTGCCCGTCCACGAAGGTCAAAGCCGGGTTTTGTCATATCAACCCAGTCTTCTCCGACAAGAACATTGAGTTCACCGGCTGTCGGTTCAATAACACCTGCTATCATCTTGGAAAGAGTGGTCTTCCCGGCACCTGATGTTCCGATAATTCCAAAGATCTCCTTGTGATATACTTCAAACTGGACCGAATCAACGGCTTTTATAAGCCCCCGATCAACGGAGATGTACCGTTTTGAAAGTTCACGTGTCTTGAGGATCTCCTTGCCCAGTTCAATCTGACAGAACTTTTCAAGGTCAGAAAATCCTGCCATAAAGACCTCTATAACCTCATCAGGAGTCCCTATCTTTTTTATAGCCCCATTTTCAAGGAGAATGGCTCTGGTCACCACATCCTCAAGGATCTGGGTGAAGTGAGAGGTTACAACCATGGACATATCCGAAGCTTTTGCAGCAGCTTCAAGCATATTATGAACAAGATTTGCCGTTTTGGGGTCAAGAGTTCCTGTCGGCTCATCGGCAAAGAGACAGAAAGGTTCCTTTGCAAGCTGACGTGCCAACACCACCCGTTGTTTTTCCCCCCCGGAGAGATCTCGTGCGATATGCATCATCCGGTGTGAGAGATGGACCTGATCAATAAGATCTGCAGCACGACCTACAGATTTTTTCGGAGGATATCCGATATCCTCAAGGGCATGGAGAACATTATCAATGACCCGGTCGTTCCCATACAACGCAAAAGTCCGCTGAAACATGATCGCATTTCGTTTCATGATCCGTCGTTTCAGCGCTTCATTTGCGGGATCCCAGAAATCAATATCCTGGGGAGTCATTGTCCCGCCACACACCGGACATGGCTCTCCTGCCTTACTCTGTATCCCGACATATTCACATGATTCACAAAGAGCCATGTGGTAGATGATCTTTCCAGAGGTGGGAGGCTGGTCCACACCCCTGAGCAGGTGCATGAGTACTGTTTTTCCAGCACCGCTCCTGCCGATGATACCGAGTATTTCTCCTTCCTCAAGCGTGAAGGAAATATTTTTCAGGACCTCCTTTCCGTCGAAGGCCATAGTAAGGTTATCAACCGTGATCAGGGGTCTCATCTTGCAAACACCTTTCGTAACGTATGGTTAGCACTAATGCGTATTACATCTTTATTTCTGCATGTGAATTTTCACGATCGGCAAATGCCCTTCAGGATTCCGACTTTTCAAGAACATCATACACAATATCAGGAACCATCCGGAGGTCACGAATGCAGTAATCGGCCTCGGAGACCAGTTCATGAGGTTTAACTGAAGGTTGTTGTTCACTCAGAATCGCAATGTCTGCAGCACGCATTGCTTTCAAATCATTGATGGAATCACCCACCATCACAACAATATCGTACTGCTGTTTCAAATCACGAACAATCTTCTCTTTCATCGCAGGAGTTGCCACCCCGAACACCCGGTCCCGAGGGATACCCAGATAATCTGCCATGCGTTCCAACTTCGCCTCCCGGTCCCCTGATGCAATGTAGGTAAAGACCCCCCGGCGATGTAGAGCACTGATGGTCTCCTGTGCACCTGGAAACGGAGTTCCCCCTGTCGTCACACAGAATTCAATGATCATATGGCCGGTATGAACGATGAGGCCGTTATTTAATGCAACTATCTCCTGGTCCCTGATTTCAGACCAGATAAACCGCATACATTCCTGCATATCCCCGATTTTTGCCTGCCTGTCATCATGCAGGATGGTTTTCACAGCTTCTTTTTCAATAACCTTCCTGGTGCAGGAGATTCCGAATGCGATATCGTGATCCCTGATGAAATCTGAAACCAGAAGGTCAGGAGCTGCCTTCATAAAATCACGGGAATGACCATGCAGAACGCATAATACGCGATCAGGATCTGCATAGGTAAGCATGGTGGTCTCAACGTCTACGAGCAGTTCACCGGTCTGTATATCCTTTGCAATCCGGTACGTCCGCAACAAAGTGCCGGCACTATCAAACACAACAGCGACGTGCATGAAGGCTCTATCAGATAATACAGAATGAGAACAGATAATACCTGATGGCCGGTTTTAGGATATGCAAATACCAGAGATATACCAAGAATTATACAGATAAGAAAAGATAACAAGAGATATGACGCTTGAAGAGACTGCAGAAAAGATCAGATCCATGGAAATAAGGGGGGCTGGCAGGATTGCAAGGGCTGCTGCGAGAGCTCTCTATGAACATTCCATAGACGCAGAAATCGCAGATCTCACCCAATACTGTCAGAGGATGTATGCAGCTGCAGACCTTCTTGTTTCAACACGACCGACTGCAGTCTCACTTCCCAATGCAGTCAACCTGGTCATGAAGCCACTGAAAAATGAATCAGACCTAAAGACCGCCAGACATAATCTCGAGGAACGGGCCCTTGCATTTGTTAAACGTTCTGAAGAGGCAGTCTCCCGGATTGGGACCATCGGAGCCAGACATATCAGGGATGGTGATGTGGTCCTGACCCATTGCAACTCAGAAGCTGCGCTTGCCTGCATTCTCAAGGCCCACCAGCAGGGAATGAATATCGAAGTCTATGCAACGGAGGTCAGACCACGCAACCAGGGGCATATCACCGCCAAAACCTTATCTGATGCAGGCATAAAAACGAACTTCATCGTTGATTCTGCAGCCAGATATTTTATGAAAGAGGTGGACATCTGTATTACCGGGGCAGATGCAATCACGGTCAATGGTTCGGTCATAAACAAGATAGGGACCTCACAGATAGCTCTTGCCGCCCATGAAGCACGGGTGAGTTTTGTGGTTGCAGCGGAGACATACAAATTCGCCCCCTGCACAATTCTTGGAGAGCGAATCCTCATAGAAGAGCGTTCACCAGATGAGATACTCTCCGGAGACATGAGAAGACAACTTCCGCATGTCACCGTGAGAAATCCTACCTTTGACATTACACCAGCCGATTATGTAGACCTCATCATCACTGAGGCCGGAGTCTATCCCCCGGAGATGGCATATACCGTCATTAAAGAACAACTTCACTGGGATACCGAGGATATGAGTTCAGAGCTACCCTATTGCGAGGAAGAATAACATGACCGACGTTATAGCAACATATTATTTCAGACCACGGGAAGGAGTCACTCCTGAATGGGCTGCACAAGCGATCGCAGAAGAACAGACGACCGGAACCTGGACCGACATCTCCACTCGGCAAACCTATGTCCATTACCTTGATGGTGTTGTGGGGGAGATTCGCCCTATGGGTGGCGGATACACCTGCACAATTCGGTATCCGGCAGAGATCTTTGAACCAGGAAATATCCCCCAGTACCTCTCGGTTCTTGCAGGCAACCTCTTTGGCCTCTCACGGATAGCAGCAGTACGACTGATGGATGTGGAGTTTTCGCGCGACATTGTCCCCTTTAAAGGACCGAAATTCGGAATAGAAGGGGTCAGAAAACTGGCAGGCACTGTTGACCGGCCTCACGTAGGAACCATCATAAAACCGAAGGTTGGTCTGAACCCGAAAGATACGGCCGCAGTCGCATATGAGGCTGCAATAGGTGGCGTGGATCTTATCAAGGATGATGAAACCCTGACTGATCAGACATTCTGCCCTCTTGGCGAACGGCTTCCTCTCATTATGGAACAACTTGACCGGGTGAAGAGTGAGACCGGACGGAATGTCCTTTATGCCGTAAACATCTCTACTGCAGGTGACAAAATCGTCCAGCGGGCACGAGAAGCGGCGAGGATGGGTGCAAACATGCTTATGATTGATGTCATCGTGTGCGGGTTTGATGCCGTCAGGGCAGTCGCACAAGAGCCTGGAATCAATCTGCCCATACACGTTCACCGGACCATGCATGCGGCAATTACAAGAAATCCGGAACACGGGATTGCTATGCGCCCCATATGCCGGCTTGTGCGGATGCTTGGCGGGGACCAGCTCCATACCGGAACGGTTTCAGGTAAGATGGAGCACGATGTCACGGAGTTGCGCGGTGATAACCTGGCACTGACCGAACCGTTCTTTGATCTGAAACCAACCTTCCCTGTTGCTTCTGGCGGACTCCATCCGGGAGGGGTCCATAAAGAGGTCAGCATGCTCGGACGGGACATCATTCTCCAGGCAGGCGGAGGAATTCACGGCCATCCGGACGGGACACGGGCAGGTGCAACAGCAATGAGACAGGCAGTTGACGCCGCCGTTGCCGGTATCTCCCCGGCGACATATGCAGAGGATCATCCTGAGCTGAAACGGGCACTGGATAAATGGGGAATTGCATAACTACTATACATGGAAATACCATTTGTCAAACTCCACGGAAACGGGAATGACTTTATCCTGATCGACGAGTACGCAGGTGAAAAAATACCTGATGATATGAAAGGTCATTTTGCTGCAGTGTACTGTGACCGGAAGTTCGGGATTGGCGGGGATGGTGTTCTGTTTCTCCTGAAATCGGACGATGGTATCAGGATGCGCCTCTTCCAGCCTGATGAGAGTGAGGCAGAGATGTGCGGAAACGGCATCAGGTGCCTGGCCAAATACGCCTTTGATGCCGGGTATGTGAAAAGCCCCTGTACTATCCAGACTCTTGCCGGACCGGTCATGGTCAGGATGGAGTATGATGAGGACGGGGACTTCATGGCTGAAGTGGAGATGACACCACCCATATATGAGAGTCCGGGGATACCGGCCAAAGGGAAAGGTGACTTTCATGAGATAATCAACGGGTACGAAGTATTTGCCGTCAATACCGGTGTCCCTCATGCAGTCATCTTTGTCAGGGATCTCGACACCCTTGATCTCATAAAAATGGCTCCTCCAATCAGGCACAGCCAGTTCTTCCCATCCGGAGCAAACGTGAATTTTGTAGAGATAACCGGAGAAAATTCGATCCAGATCCGGACCTTTGAACGGGGTGTCGAAGCAGAGACGCTCTCCTGTGGGACCGGTGCCACAGCCTCAGCTGCAATCGCGTACCGTCTCTCCAAAACCGGCCCTGTTGTCGAGGTGGAGACTATCGGCGGGCCTCTTACCATCACCATAAAAGATGGAGCCTTTATGAAAGGTCCCGCAGATACAGTATTTACCGGGACGCTTCATCTGGATGGGTAATTTCCCCTCTGTTTTTTCCACAATACCCTGCAATTTTTCCAGCCGTAAGTGCCAGAAGTAAAAATCCGCATACAGCACCGATCATGAGCAGGACTGTCGTCAGGGAGGATGACCCAAATGAACTCTCTCCCCCGCGGATAAGAAGTAAGACGCCTTCAGGTATCGCTTTTGCAAAGGAACTGTGAAGGAGAGCAGGATCATACACTGCCGTTCTGCCTGCCCATCCGGAGAGGTGCAGACTTGTCCCAAGCATGATCCCCCCGGTCATCAGCAGGGCGGTTGTTCCACTTAAAATATCCATTATCCCACCTTCAGAGGTTACCAGTTCCTGAAACAGGTATCCTGCCTGATGACCCAGGAAGAGGAGAAGAAAAAACTCTGCGGGCAGAAAGAGAGATGATGCCGCCGGCCAGACAGATACCCAGAATGTCTCTGTGGCAATCAAAGCCAGTATGCATGAGAGTAAAAACCTCCGGCGGTTGCCCCTCATACCATATATGCCGGTGATAAAGAGAAGTGTGAGGAATATCAGAATTACCGGCCGTGATGATGGGTCAGAGGGCAGGACTGGCACAATGATTACCATCGGAATAAGTGCAAGGAATAGTATCGGCAGATCATGCCAGACTTTTCTGCTGCCTTTCGATGTATCTCCATACGTATCCGGATTTTGCCGGATGATATCCATAACAGTATTTTTCCCTCTCCGGTGATGAACCACACGGAAGAATTGATGAATATCTTTAATGCACTCCGCGGGCAATCATGTGATACCGGAATCAGGATGATCTATGGTCGATACTATCAGTGATAAGGAGGCAGAACGCTGGAAGTCTGAAGGTATCCGCTATGCCACAAATCAGAAATTTGAAGAAGCAATTCAGTATTTTGAGAAGGCATCCGCACTAAATCCGGTTGATGAGGATATATATTTCCAGAAAGGCCTTGCGTATATGAACCTTATCCGGTACCAGGAAGCAGTTGAGGCCTTTGAGGAAGCCCTCAAATTAAACGATAAAGATCCCCGGTACTGGCTCTATATGGGAATTAACTACTTTTTTATGGGCCGGTATAGTAAGGCAATTCCCTGTTTTAACATGGTCCTTGAGATAGATCCGACCAATCTTCATGCATTAAGCAACAAAGGTTCTGCTCTTGCAGAGATCAACAGACACCAGGAATCTGTCGAATGTTTTGACCGGATACTCGAACTCATACCTGGCGATGTCAATGCACTCTTTAATAAAGGGATCAGCCTGATGAAACTGAATGACTATAAATCTGCAATCGGATGCTTTAAAGAGATACTAAAGCAGGATGCACAGGACTCCGATGCATGGTTTGAACTTGGAAACTGTCTTTCAAAGACTGATAACTGCAAAGAGGCAATCAAGTGTTTTGACCGGGTTATCAGGATTGAGCCTAACCATGCGGAAGTGTATGACGCAAAGGTGGAATGCCTCCGGAGTCTTGGCCTGAATGATGAGGCAGATGAACTCATTGCAAAACGCGAGATGGACGACTGGTAAGGTCCATCGATCACCCGATAATCTAAATCTTTATTTCTCCCGTTCTCCTATGCAATAGGTTGGATGAGTTGTACAATAATCGTGGGCGGGAACTTTGGTGATGAAGGGAAAGGAAAGATTGTTTCTCATGTTGCTCACCAGGATCGCCCGACAATAATCACACGGGGAGGGGTTGGCCCGAATGCGGGACATACTGTCATGGTCGGCGAGAAAAAATTCGGCGTCCGCATGTGTCCGTCAGGATTTGTCTATCCAGATGCCAGACTGATGATCGGAACCGGTGTGCTCGTAGATCCGCGTGTATTCAAGCATGAGATCGAGGTTCTCGGAGTTGAAGGACGGATATTCCTGGATAAGCGATGTGCTATCATTGAAGAAGCACATATCCAGGAGGATAAAACCAATACGCACCTTTCCAAAAAGGTCGGATCAACCGGTACCGGATGTGGCCCCGCAAACCGAGATCGTGCCATGCGGGTTGCAAGACTTGCGCGTGATATTCCTGAGCTGAGTTCATATCTTGTGGATGTGCCACTTGAGGTGAATACCGCTCTTGACAAGGGTGAGAATGTGGTGATCGAAGGGACACAGGGCTTTGGAATCTCCCTGTACTTCGGCCATTACCCGTTCGTTACCAGTAAAGACACCTGTGCTGCACAGATGGCGGCAGATAATGGCGTCGGGCCGACCAGAGTGGATGATGTCATTGTTGTGTTTAAGGCATTTCCGACCAGAGTAGGAGAAGGTCCGTTCTCAACTGAGATGTCCAGTGAAAAGGCACATGAAAAGGGCATTCAGGAGTTTGGAACGGTTACCGGCAGAGAACGGCGTATCGGGACATGGGACGGGGAGATGGCCAGATATGCTGCTATGATAAACGGATGCACCCAGGCAGCTATCACCGGAATTGACCACGTGGATCCCTCCTGTTTTGGTGCAACCCAGTACTCACAGCTGACAAAGACTGCAAAGGATTTCCTAAAACAGGCCGAAGATGACATCGGGGCACCGATAACACTCATCTCAACCGGACCTGAACTCTCCCAGATTATTGATATACGGGCTGAATACGAATGAAACGCGAATTATATGATATACTCTGCTGTCCGGTCTGCAAGGGTGACCTTGAACTGAAAGTGACAGAAGAGAATGACATTGAGATCATCACCGGCTCACTCATCTGCCATGCCTGTTCAGTTACATATCCGATAGAAGACGGGATTCCAAACCTTCTTCCCCAGAACATCTAGAACATCTGACACCGATGATGATCCAACTACCGGTCCTTTTTTTTGCACTCCTGATCGACCGGGTGTGCGGTGATCCGAAGACCTCACTCCATCCGGTGGCCCTGATCGGCCAGGTCATTGGCTGGTGGGGAAGACCGGAACGATACCCGGAGCATTGGCACAGGTTTATTGGTGTTATCGGATGGGTGGGAACAGTAATTCTCTTTACTCTGCCTTTTGCTCTCTTCCAGATGGCTGCACCGTGGTATGTATACCTGATAGCCGGCCCGTTTCTCCTCAAGATCTGCTTTGCCTGGAGAGCGCTGGAAGAGCATGCCAGGGCGGTCGCACAGGCAGCATCCAAGGATGAACGGGCACAGCAGGCCTCTCTTTTAGTCTCACGGGATACGTCAGTCCTGACCGAGGAGCAGACCCTCTCTGCCGCCTATGAGTCGGTTGCGGAAAATCTCAATGACAGCATCATCGCCCCCCTCTTCTGGTTTCTCATCCTTGGCCTTCCGGGTGCTGCAATGTACCGGGCGATCAATACCATGGATGCCATGCTGGGGTATACAGATAAGCGGAAAGACCTGGGATGGTGTGCAGCCAGAATGGATGATATCTTCTCCTTCATTCCGGCACGAATATGCGGCCTTCTCCTTTTCATCCTGTATGCCTTGAAGGGAAGAATCAGACCAGCATACGCAATCTTCATTCGTGACCGGAAAAAGAGACCAGGATTTAACGGAGGCATCCCCATGTCTTTGATAGCCGGAGGGGAGGGGATACTCTTTGAAAAACCCGGAATGTACCGGATCGGAGAGGAGATTGTGACCCTTCGGGAGGCTGGTCCCTCGATAATCCGGACGGTTCGTCTTTCAACCCTCCTTTTTTGTTTGTTTGCCGGTATCGCACTAGTATTATTGGACGGTGCACCCAACATATACGGAATATGATACTTGAAGACCTCCGGTTCGGCACCGAACTTA
>NZ_JAIWNS010000017.1 GCF_020216685.1 Methanospirillum hungatei
TTAAACGGGGATTTGCGTCCATGCAAAAAGGGGGCGTAATAATGGATGTGGTATCTGCCGAACAGGCCGGTATTGCAGAAGACGCAGGAGCGGTTGCGGTTATGGCACTTGAACGTGTTCCTGCCGATATCAGAGCAGCGGGCGGTGTTGCCCGGATGGCAGACCCAAAAAAGATAATCGAGATCATGGACGCGGTCTCCATCCCGGTCATGGCAAAAGCGCGGATTGGTCATTTCGTTGAAGCACAGGTGCTTGAGGCACTGGGTGTTGACATGATCGATGAGTCAGAGGTCCTGACCCCTGCTGACGAAGAATACCATATCGATAAGACAAAATTCACCGTACCCTTTGTCTGTGGTGCACGAAATCTTGGTGAGGCACTCCGCAGGATAAACGAAGGAGCAGCCATGATCCGTACTAAGGGAGAAGCAGGGACAGGAAATGTTGTGGAAGCGGTGCGGCATAACCGGACCATCCTCTCAGAGATCAGAAAACTCAAAGGGATGGAAGAGATTGAACTCGTGAAACGGGCACGGGAACTTGAAGCCCCTGTTGATCTTTTAATTGAAACCGCAAAGCGTCAGCGTATTCCGGTTGTAAACTTCTCTGCAGGAGGCATAGCAACACCCGCAGACGCAGCACTCATGATGCAGCTTGGAAGTGACGGAGTATTTGTCGGCTCAGGAATTTTCAAATCCGAACAGCCTGAACTTATGGCAAAAGCTATCGTTGAGGCAGTAAACCACTACAATGAACCTGCCGTGATAGCTGAGGTCTCCAAAGGGCTGGGCAATGCAATGCGTGGTCTTGACATCCATGCCCTCCCACCTGAAGAGGTGCTCTCAAATCGTGGCTGGTAACGCTGCGGTCGGTGTCCTGGCACTCCAGGGGGATGTTTCCGAACATATATCGGCATTTGAGTCGGCAATACAGAACCTGGGACTGACCATCCCGGTTGTTCCCGTTCGAAAAGCGGAGCAGATTTTGGATCTGATGGCGCTTGCAATACCAGGTGGTGAATCCACAACCATCATGCGGCTCATAGATAAGAACGGAATGAGAAACATCATTCAGAATTTTAAGGGAGGTATCTTTGCAACCTGTGCTGGCATGGTTGTGTCTGCACGGGACCTTATCAACGAAACCAGGTTTACCCCTCTTGACCTCCTTGATATCACCGTCAACAGAAATGCATTCGGAAGGCAGCGCGAATCTTTTGAAGCGGACCTTCAGATATCAGGATTTGATACCCCGTTTCATGCAATATTCATCAGGGCACCGGTGATCACCAGAGCAGGGCCGGATGTTACCATCCTTGCAGAGATTCCACAGGGGATCGTGGCGGCAAAAAAAGGGAAGAAACTCATCCTCTCCTTTCACCCGGAGATCAGCCATGACCTCCGGATGCATGAGTACTTCCTGAAAGATGTGCTCGGCCAAAAATAATTAATTCGCTTTTCCCTGATTTTTCACCGCTTCCATGGCGGCCTTTACCTTCTCCTCATCGCCAAGATAATAGGATCTGACCGGTTTGAGGTTATCATCCAGTTCATACACCAATGGTATACCGGTCGGGATATTCAGATCAGGGATGTCAGTATCAGATATATTGTCAAGATGTTTGACCAGGGCCCGCAGGCTGTTCCCGTGAGCCGTTATCAAAACCCGCTTTCCTGATCTGATAACCGGAGCGATCTCGTCATTCCAGTACGGGATGAACCGTGCTACCGTATCCTTCAGACACTCGGTCATCGGCAGATCGCTTCTCTTTATCTCCTGGTACCGGCGGTGATAGGATGGATTATCGAGATTATCCGGAGTATAGGCCGGTGGAGGGATATCATAGCTTCTTCTCCAGATATGAACCTGCTCTTCACCATACTTCTCCACCGTCTCGGTCTTATTCAGGCCGGTCAGAGCACCATAATGACGCTCATTCAGGCGCCATGTCCGGATCACCGGAATCCACATAAGGTCCATCTCTTCCTGGATAAGCCAGAGTGTCCGGATAGCACGTTTCAGAACTGACGTATATGCAAGGTCAAACTCAAAACCCTGCTCCATGAGTGCCTTGCCTGCAGCCCGTGCCTCATCAATGCCCTGGGGGGAGAGATCAATATCACGCCAGCCGGTAAACCGGTTCTCCCGGTTCCAGAGACTTTCTCCATGACGAATCAGAACCAGTGTATACATAATAAACCATCTGTACGTTGGTGATACAATCGGTTAATTCATCTGGAAAGGTTTTATGGGAACGCTCTCCAATCATCAGTTATGACCATTCGTACCGGATGGCTGCTGATGATACTGTTCCTTGCCGTTATGCTCCCGGCCCATGCGGCAGTGAATATTACATCAGAGGGATTGATCGTGAGTGAAACCGGATATGCGGGCGGTTCGCTTACGGTGATTGAAGTTGTAAAAAATGCAGGAGATGATGAGAGCGGGCCGGTGACCATCTCCTATTATCTGGTAAATGAAAGCGAGGGGAGTGCAAAAAGGGTTCCGATAGGATCCGCAGATCTGGAGTCAATAACATCCGGAGGGGATTACTCAAGCGTAAAGACGTTCCTTTTGCCTCTTGACCTTGCCGATGGCGCATATAACTTTGTCAGGGAGATCATGGGAAAAGAGACCACACAGGTTCAGCAAAAAACGATTCATATCTCAGATCCACTCCCTGATGGCAGTGATGCAGACCTGGTGGGGTCTGGTCTTATCATCCCCTCACGTGCCGGACCCGGGGATCAGATCCGCGTTATTGCCGCGGTGGAAAACAGGGGAGGAACTGATGCTGGTAAGTTCTATGTTGATCTGTACCTGACAAACCGGTCGGTTCAGTCAGCTGAGCCACTGCTTCTTGGCACGTGGGAAGTCGGATCAGTACCGGCAACCGGACAGGCGAGCACCACCCGGACCTTTACTATCCCCCGTGATATCGTAGCAGGGACGTACGGCGTACTCATGGATGTGGATCCGGGCAATCTTGTGCCGGAGCGTGATGAAGCGAACAATGACTGGTACCGTGACGGGATGATCCGTATCATCGCCGGAGGGCCGCAGACCATCGCTCCTCCGGTCCTCATGAACACGACTACATCTATTGTTATGATCAGTCAGGACCAGAACTCTTCTGACCAGTCCTGATATCATCCTTTTTTCAAACGTCCTCCCAATGCACCAGCATATACTTTATACTGAACCAGGTGATACATTATACTGGTAAATTGAATCAGCAGTGGATACCTTCCGTCAGCAACGTATTCTTCTTTCCTTTTTTCTTCGTGTTTAGATAGGGGGCCGGCTCTTTCCGGTCCCCGGTATTGATATTCACTGACAGTTTACCGGAGGTTCGATAAACATGTTCTCAGTATTTGGTATTACAGACCCTGCTATCTGGATGGGGTACGCATTAGCGATAGGCCTGGCCATAGCCTGTGTTATCTACGGAGCTCTGAACTGGAACAAAGGAGGACGCAACCATGGCAGTTGATCCGGCGGTTACCATCATCCTTGTCCTGGTGTATGTTGTAATCACTTTGGTGCTTGGATACCTTGGATACAAAAAAACCATTCATGCAGAGGACTATCTGCTAGCCGGACGGGACAGTCATCCGGTGATCATCGCCCTCTCATATGGTGCGACGTTCATCTCAACATCAGCAATCGTAGGGTTTGGCGGTGTTGCAGCAAACCTTGGTATGGGACTTATCTGGCTGACGGTTTTTAATATCGGGGTCGGGATTCTCCTGGCATTCGTGCTCTTTGGAAAGAAGACACGGGAGAAAGGAGCAGAGACCAGGGCGATTACATTCCCTGACCTTATGGGTAAGATCTTTAAAACCCCAAAACTCCAGTTCATCAGTGGTATCATCATCCTGCTGGGGATGCCGCTGTATACCGCTGCGGTTCTGATTGGAGGGGCACGGTTTCTTGAGACGACCTTAAGTATCTCCTACACCACCGCCCTGATTGGATTTGCAGTCATCGTCGCTCTCTATGTCATCTATGGCGGCCTTATTGCGGTGATGTATACCGATGCGTTCCAGGGAGCGATCATGCTTATTGGGATGACAATCCTTCTGGTGCTGACCTACATTTATGTCGGGGGAGTGACTGCCGGCAATACAGCTCTCGCTGCCATGTCAGACCTGGTTCCCGAAACACTTGCCAGTCAGGGAATGACCGGGTGGGCATCAATGCCTGAACTGGGATCACCCATCTGGTTTACTCTGATAACCACGCTTGTTCTTGGTGTAGGTATCGGTGTCCTGGCCCAGCCCCAGCTCGTGGTCAGGTTCATGACCGCACGGGAGAACAGGGCATTAAACCGGGCAGTACTGGTCGGAGGCCCGTTCATCCTGATGATGACCGGAGTGGCATTCACGGTTGGTGCACTGACAAATGTCTATTTTTACCAGCACATGGGAAAGATCGCCGTCGATGCAGCGGGTGGGAACGTAGACTCAGTCATTCCCCTGTATATCAATACCGCCATGCCTGACCTGTTTGTGATCATCTTCATGCTCACGCTCCTGTCAGCGGCGATGTCCACCCTTTCATCACTCTATCATACCATGGGAACTGCTCTGGTCTGTGACCTCTGGGGAAGGGGACAGACATGTGCCATGTCACTTCGGGCAAATCAGATCGGGTGTATCGTGATGATGGTCCTGAGTGTTGTTCTGGCTCTTGCCATGCCGGCGAGTATTATTGCCCGGGCAACCGCGATGTTCATGGGTCTGTGTGCATCGGCATTTCTCCCGGCATTTGCAGTTGGGGTGTATTCAAAACGACCTTCACGGGCCGGGGCGATGGCCAGTATGTTAACGGGGGCGTTCATCTGGTTCTTTTACACGGTTTTTATCCATACCGCCGAAGCAAAGGCCCTCGGGATCTCCCAGTTCCTGACCGGATCAGTAACCATCTTAGGTGCACCCTGGACCGTTATCGATCCCCTGGTTATTGCATTGCCGATCTCACTCATCGTTATGATAGTGTTTCAGCTTCGTGAACGGAGCATGGAGGGAAAAAGCCGGGCGTGAGTATATATATATTCAGGTTTTTGGATACGTCAATCTTTTTTCTCTTTCCCTAGACCGTGATATGTGATAGCGAGATTCTCCCCTTTTTAAATCAGAAAAAGATTTCATCTTCGAGAAGTAATATTCGGTCACGAGTAATCAGGAGGGTATAACATGAACTTCAGACTATGGCTTTCCCTGCTCATTGTTCTGTCATTTTTTATGATCCCCGTGTTTGGAGAAGAACTTACCAAAATATACGGGAGTATCCCAAAGAACGGCATAAATCAGGTCACCCTTGACAACTCAGCAAATGAAAAGGAAGCAGTCGTTGTCTTTAAAGAGATGAACTGGCCGATACCATTTGCGGTATACCTGGCACCTCACCAGACCGGAGTATTGAAACTTCCCTCTGAGTCATATCAGGTGTTTTATACACTCGGCCGGGGCTGGAATGTTGCTGAAAAGCGGTTCCATAGCGAGCCGGAGTACTACATGATGACGGGTGTATTTAACCCAGGAGAAGCGGGTCTTGTCCATGAAGAAAAACTTCGCCCGGCGAGGGTTGTTGATGATACCTGGGATCCTGATGCATACGTCCCGAGTACGTATGGTGAGAAGATTGATTATGCTGAATGGAAATGGGCTGAGAGCACCATCCCGCTCTATCAAAATACCGGATCTTCTGATACGCGGATACCTGTTGATGAGAGGGATTTTCCTCTCTCATAATTTATTACGGGGTATCCTCCCCTGATGAATACGTGCTGAAATGACACGTAAGACTGGCAGTCATACACACATGGATAAAATAAAACCACATGTACTCTCCCAGGCAGAAAAAGACATTATAATACAGAGAATTCGTGAATATTTTTCAGAACAACCAGAAATTATTGCTGCACTCTTATTTGGCTCGTTTGTCGAGGATCAGTTTCATGATATCGATATTGGCCTATTTCTGGATCCCTCATTTCCACCACCCAGATATTATGAACAGCGGCTTGAACGGGAGATTTCAAATCTTGCTCATTTCCCTGTAGATATCAGAATTCTCAACACTGCACCAGTACGGTTTGTATATCAGGTCTTAAAGAAACAGAATATTATTACGTGTAAGAATATGAACGCCTTCTCATCATTTGAATCAAAAATACTCAGAGAATATTTCGATTATGCATATTATCTGAACAGATACAGGAGGGAAGTACTTGGTATTAGCTGACAAAGAAGTGATGAGTACACTCTTTTCTGAACTTAATAACGCAATGGATGCATTGAATGACATTATATTAGAGGGTAAGGATGAGTTCATGGCAAACAGGCACCTTCGTGGAAGTGCTAAATACCACCTTCTCGTTGCGATAGAATCAGTACTTGATCTTTCAAATCACCTGATTACACAAAATAAGTGGAGATTACCTGAAGATTATGCAGACACCTTCCTCGTCATGGCTGAAAATGAGATACTAAAGAGAGATGAGGCTGAGCATCTGGGTGAAATGGCCCGGTTTAGAAATCGTCTGGTCCACCAGTACTGGAGAATAGATGATTCTATCATTTGGGATATTCTGGTCAATGACAGAATGGATATTGCGGATTATGCTGAAAAAATCCTTAACCTTTTAAAATCCTAAAGATACAATACTCCTTTTCTGATTTTTATCCAAACCGAGAAGTAAAAAAATTAGATATAGGGGTTGCGGAGACCCTTTCCGACACCGAATGATGCACGGTGTTCGACTTCTTTCTGGTTCTTGGTGATCTTCTCGGTTGCAAGCTTGGTGACGAGTTCAAGACCTGGCTTGACACTCTCAATCGGCTTGGTCTCAAAGACACCAGCGGCGACTGCCTTGTTCCAGATATTTTCTCCATTGTTGTTCCGGATAAACACAGTGGACCATCCGTCAGGGGATCCGACTGAACCGGTGGAGATATCAGCAAGGTTTGCCACGTAGTCAAGACAGACATGGCAGCCTGGCTGTTCGTACTTGTGAGTGAGTTTCAGCGGGATCTGGGAGACTGCACCACGGTTAGTGTATGCCCAGTACTTCCCCTTTCCGATATCGGTCTTCTTGAGTGAGTGCAGATCGACATTGCAGTGGTCCTGCACGATCTGGGTCATGCTCTGGTATGAGAAGTTCTCCATACAGAAGATACCCATTGCAAGAGCAATCTTGTCACAAACGTCACGAAGTCCGATTGGGTAGAGCTGTGCTTTTCGGAGAGCCTGGATCTGACAGGGAGTTCCGACTATACCGACCTTGTCAAGACCATACTTGCGTACAGACTCTTTCAGGACAGACATGTTCGGACAGACATTGTATCTGGTTCCCCGTGAAGACAGAATCTCTTCAGGAGTAGTTGCCACGATCGGCTTTGGCTGCCATGGTTTTTCTCCCTGGCCTGCAACGATTGCACCGTCAATGATACCCTCTTCAAGAGCGTAGAGGAACATTGAGGTGACAATCCCGCCATCCTGGGAGCAGCGCAGAACTTCTGCACTGGTGCTGCGGGCAGCGACCGCTGATTTGTATTTACCAAGATAATCCATGATTAGTTCCCTCCCGGGTTCATGGCACCATGAATGGCATCGATGATGGTCTCATACTGGTTCACGACATCAAAGCTGAAGAATGCACGCGGGCAGGCTGCATAGCAGGCTCCACACTTGATACACATGTCACGCTGGATGTTTGGCTTGCCTTCTTCCATGGTAATGGCGAAGACTGGACAGGATGTGGCACAGGTACCACAGCCCATACACAGACCCTGGTTGATAACCTTGGTCATGATGTCACAGCCACAGGCCTCACTGGAAGTTGCCTTGCTTCCCTCACTGGCAAGTGCCATAAGCGGTGCAAGGTATGCCTTTGCAAGTGCCTGCTGTTCTGCATTTCCTTTCAGGAGCAGGTATGCCGTGACACAGACATTTCTGATCTGCTGCGGACATGGTGCACAGCCGGGGATATACACATCCACATCGATGACATCACCGATGGGGACAAATCCCTCATGCTGTGGCTGGTTCCACTGTCCACCACGGCAGAACCGGGTGATGTTTCCATATGCAGCACAGCCACCGAGAGCAACAACAACTGCTGCTTTCTCACGGGTTTCTTTAATCTCTTCTACTGACAGTTCATCCTGAAGACAGACTGACCCCTCGACGAGTGCAACATCCATCTTTGGAATGTGACGTGCATCGGCAAGAGTTAAACAATATACGAGGTCAGCGTAATTGTCAAGGATGGTGAATAACCCCTCGTAGTTGTCGGCGAGGGAGACAAGACATCCTGTACACCCACTCATGTGTACATGTCCGACTGTTATTTTGTTAGCCACAGGCCTTTCCTCCTTCTTTGGTTCTTCTTTCGCAATCGGTTTAGATACTGGAGCCTTAGGTTCCTGCGATTTCGGAGCAGGTTCCTTCTTCTCCTTTTTCCCGAAGATCAATGATAGTAGTCCCATGATTTACCCCAATCATTTTCAGCACGAGCTGTACTGTCCTTGGGATCGCTTCTGTTACCTCTTCGGAGAGTCCTATCTCAAATTCTGGTTCAGAAACCCGCTTCGGCTGACACCCGATGATATCAATCTTCACCCGGTGTTTTAGCTGGTGAATGGGTTCGGTTAAATCCCAGGAATGAGCATCCCGGTATTTTCCCGGTGGCAGATCATCAGGACTGATGATTGCAACTTCTCCGGGTTTTCCTCCGAAATCAGCAATATCTATGATGAGAAGGTGTTTGACCGGTTCATCCGATTGCGCAAGAAGGGTAAAGAGGAAATGCGGACCACCAAGGCCGGCATCTATAACCTTTACATTCTCGGGCAGGTCGAGTTTCTGGAGTTCCTCGACTACGGCCGGTCCAAACCCATCATCCGCAAAGAGCGGGTTTCCGCACCCGCAGATTACGATCTCCTGGAACAGCATGCGCAGGGCACTCTCACTGGACGAGCTTCTGGGCGACAATCTTCTTGCTCTCGTCAACTACCAGCATGTGGGTAGCGCAGGACACACAGGGGTCATATGCACGCATGATGACCTCGGCAAGCTGCCATGGTGCTCCCTCGAGAGCCCGACTGCAGGTCGGGAAGTTCCATGTGGTCGGAACAAGAAGGGTGTACTCCTGAACTTTTCCGTCCTTGACGCGGGCAAGGTGAACATCACAACCACGTGGTGCTTCGTTTGCATTCCATCCAAGGCTGCCGTCACCCTGTGGGATCTCATCAGCAAGCACTGAACCATTGCAGTCAAGTGCATCACAGGCTTCGATCATGGTGTAGAGACAATCCGGATATTCCATCTGCCGTGCGATCTGCAGACCTATGGCACCCTTGCGGTCATAGTTCTTGAACTGAACCAGACGGGCACGTGGACCGACTTCAACCGGCTGACCATCGTAGAGCGGGACTGAAGTGCAGGCCTGCATCTGTGGCCAGGTCTTGGTTCCTGCCTTGGTGGTTCCACCGACCGGGTAGTCTGCATCTTCAAGGCTGACCTCGAGTTCTCCCTGGTACCAGTTGTATGGTGAAACATCAGTCCACCGGTCAGGGTCCCACTTGGGTTCAAAGTCAAGGCTTGAACTGTCAAATACCGGATCTACTGCCATGTACCCCTGGTCATGGTATCCGAACTTTGCCGGAATCTCGACTTCAGATTTTCCGACAGTAACGGTGCTCCGGTTCTCCCAGTTCTTCAGGACAGCGATCATGAAGTCCATCTGGGCGATGGCAAGGGGAAGGGCCTCCTTGGCAAGGTCGTAGATCTTCTGTTTTGCCTGTGGGGAGATGTTGTAATACATACCACCGACCCGGGGGTTGCTCGGGTGAATGGCTTCTCCACCGGCAATCTCGCCGACGGTCTGACCGATCTCACGGAGCCGCTGGATCCGCTTTGCAACGGTTCTGACCGGCTCTTCAGAGGTGAACGGGTTGATCTTGGTGTCTGTTCCTGGGATGTACATATCCGG
>NZ_JAIWNS010000018.1 GCF_020216685.1 Methanospirillum hungatei
CAGAGTCAGAATATTGTGAAGTGCATGGCTGTGCAGCCTGTTTGCACACTGAAGGATTGTTCTGAGCAGATATGCATCCTGCGGAATTTCACAGCCTACCGATGCCTCCATGGCGCCGATACCTGCGAGGGTGTGGGCAATCGGACAGATACCACATACACGGGATGAGATCTTGGGTGCCTGGTGCATGGTCTTGCCTACACACAGTTTCTCAATACCTCTTACCGGAGTGATACTCAGCCAATCTCCACGCTCAATTATTCCCGCATCGTTGACTTTAAGGACAAGCTTGGAGTGTCCTTCATGTCGTGTGGTTGGGGAAACTTCTACTACTTTGGACAAGAGAATCGCCTTTGATATTTGTTTGTTCGCAATGCTGTACAACTCATATCAAGAGCCCTCAGGAGATCTGAGGGTATGACCGTACCATTGTACGACAAATGGCATTTGGCTATAAGATATATCTAATTTGCCATTTGAACGGAAATCATGTCACAATTGTGGGCCGATATCCAGAAGAGATTAATACGAACATACATTTTTTCACAACCAGTATGATACAGAATGGCATGAGTTCATTCTCCTCCCCCTGCAATCAGAATATAAATAACGCATCATTTTAAGAATTTGAAATAAAAAGAGCTTAATTGAACCAAAATGAAAGCCACCATTCTCGTTTAAGAAATCATTTTTGTGTTACTGAATCAATCGGAAAATTTTGCTAGCGCCTTTTGGAACGGTTTCGGTTTTTTAAAAAAAGACCGAAAATAGTCATTTTTACACAAAACTGATGAAGGATACTGCTTCGCGCTCATACATCTCCTTGAGCAAACCTATAGCAATCGATATATTCCGGAAAAAAGACACGTACATGAGTTATTGGACATGCCTCACGGAACCTGTCTATTTCGATCCACTGCCTGCCAGTCCATACTCTGTGACATCAGGCACTACCTGGAAGATGCCGAAAGTATCTTTAGAAGGAAGGAGCGGTTTGACCAGGACAGGAGGGATTTTTATGCACGGACCATGGTCCTTTTTGCTTTGACAAACCGACTTATGGATCTGGCACGTGAAGTCAGCCTTATCCGGGGATATATCAGATCCGAAGAGCAGGTGAAAAATAAGGTTTTCTTTAAACGACTCCATGATCACGGGGTTATCTCATGGGAGATGCGGCAGCAGATGATAGACCTTGTCAATTTTCGTAACCAGGTCTCGCATCACTTTTATGAAGTAACAAGAGATGACATTGAAAAAGTCTGGCAGACGATGCCGGTCTGTTCTGAGTTCGTCAGCATTATGGAGCAGGAGCTAGTCACGAGTGAACGTATAAAAAAGGGCAGGGTAATTATTGCCGGAACTGCACTTGTCCTGCTGATTCTCGTGCTCCTCTGGTATTTTAGCTGACATCAAGATTTTCACCATTGATCTCATCCGCAAGCTCGGCAATGGTTGCCTGCCGTTCTGCAAACGCATCATGCTGGTGAATACTCTCTTCATTATCCTGTGCAATGGTAACCACGGAATCACCGGGAAGATCGCCAAACTCTGCATGGACACGGCGTGCCATCTCTCTGACACAATCCTCTACAAACCGCGGGTTCTTATGAGCCGAAAGGACCACATGACCCTCATCACCACGCTTTAAGAGTTCAAATATCGGCGTGGACATGGACTGCTTGAGAATCATAATGATCTTCTCCAGTTTTACGTGACTCTCATCATCGGTTTCGATAGAGAGGAACCCTCTCCCCCGCTGATTATGCGTAGCCATGGGAACTTCCTTAAAGAACGAATCGATCTTATCCTTTGCAATATCGAGATGTTCCATAACCTCCCGTGCCCGTTCCTGCATAATATTCTGGGCACACGGACACGCAGTCATACCGGTAACCTCAGCACCGATACTCTTCCTGACGATAGGGTCTTTAAATGTCCGCTGTGCAATCGCACTGGCAAACACTTTGACTACCTCCTGGCAGAGTGTCCCGGTGACCGGCGTTTCTCCGGCAACCATGAACTCAGACCGCATCTGCACTTCAGTACGGTCTGCATACTCATGCTTGTCTAAAAGCCTCCGTGCAACACGGCTGCAGAGCTGCTCGATCTCTTTTACTTCCCCTTCTATCGCAGATTGTAAAACCTCGTCGATAACCTCAAAATTTCTGGAGAGGTTTGCTCCTTTCAGACTGCCGGGGAGATCTACAAAGATATCAAAGTTGGAGATGAAGATAACCGGACGTTTCCCTGGTCTGGTGACTTCGACCAGTTTTTTTACATTCTTTACACCTACCCTGGTCAGGTTAATCCTGACATCAGGAAGGGTGGACTGCACATCAGGCAGTTCACGGGAAAAACCCCTTTCAGATGTTTTTAGCAGAGACATTGCGCCCTCGGAGAAAAATATTGAGTGGTTCCCATAAGTGGGATCCGAAGTATACTAAAACTTTTCAGTTGGGATTCTGATTACCTCCTCCTTCATACCCGCAGCCACCGGTACACCATATCATCTCAACCCTAAAAAAGGGATATTTAATTGCGGTTGTGAAAGAAATTATGAACGCATGGTCGAATCATACGAGACCCTTCTGAATAAGGCATACGAGGAGGTGACAGAACCGTCAGAGGATGGAGAACGCTGGTCATACCCTGAACCCAAATCAATAATTGAGGGGAAGACCACCATCCTTGAGAACTTCTCAGACATTGTCAGTGCTCTCCGGCGCGATTCTGATCACCTGATGAAATACCTGCTTGGGGAACTTGGTACAGCAGGAAAGATCGACGGGTCACGTGCAATTTTCAATGGAAAATTTGAAGATTCACTCTTCTCCCCGATGATCCGCAGCTATGTCGATGATTATGTCATATGTTCCGAATGTGGGAAACCTGATACCAGGCTCTATAAAGATGACCGCATCCTCATGCTCAAATGTGAGGCCTGTGGAAGTCACCGCCCGGTCAGGAAGAGAAAGTCCAAGGTTGAATCCGGATCCTCCGGTCTTGAACAGGGCAATATCATCGAGGTCAACATCGAATCCACGTCCCGGCGTGGAGACGGAGTGGCAAAAGTCGGGAAATATATCGTGTACGTTGCCGGTGGTCGCCCGGGCCAGAAGGTAAAAGTGAGAATAGCAAAGATATCAGGGTCAATTATCTTTACAGAAAAACCCTGAATCTACTTTTTTACTGATTGTTCAAGCGAGGATAAGAGTTCCTCGCACTGGCCGGACAGGCGCCTGCATGCATCCAGGACTGGTTTTACCGGGTCGGCCTTATTGTGAGTGGTAACGGTCAGGACCGGGTCTGAAAACTGAAATTCAATGACATAATTTGCAACGTCAACCGTAGGATCAGTAAGAATCTCGGTCTTTAATGCGTTCATGAATGTATGTCCCTGGCCGGCAAGAGAAATCCTGACCTTATCCTCACCGAGTTCGAGAACCGTAATATTCATTTGTACTTTGTTAGAGTTCAGATCAGATAAAGGTAGAGCGCATAAACAGATTAAAAGGTGAATACCTCTCCGTCATGACCCTGTCCGGGTGCATCAAACGGAATGATATGACTCATATGCACAATACGGAAATCCTTCACCTTCAGTTCTTTCGCAAGCCGTATCGCCTCTTCGTAGTTCAGGTGCTTTTCAACCTTCTTATATGAGTCGGTAAAGAGACCGTCAATGAAGAGCATATCCACGCCCCGTAGCAGATCCCAGGACTTTGGCGGGATATATTCATTGGTATCGGACGTATAGCCGATTCTGGTCCTGCCATCTGATATGACGACCCCTGTGGTAAAGATATTCGGGTGCTCAACCCTGACCAGCGTAACCTCAAGCCCGCAGGTGATAAACGGCGTGTACACCTCAACCGGCCGCTCTTCCCTGATGAGAAAGTGAAAGACCGGGCTGCATGACGCAAGGACCTCAGGTGCAGCATACACCGGGGGGATCCGCTGAACCCGGTAAAAATCACCAAAACCCATGAAATGATCATAATGCCCATGGGTCCAGATGACCGCATCAATCTTCGGCGATCCGGCCTGTAAGAGCTGCCGCCTCAAATCAGGTGTTGTATCGATGATGAGGTGACGGTTTTCGTTCGTTATCAGAAGAGATGTCCGAAGCCGCTCGATACCTGCCTCTCGTGCATATGTACAGTTTTTACAATGACACCCGACATGCGGTGTCCCTACGGCATCCCCGGAGCCCAGGATTCGGATATCCATCAGATCCAGTTCCTGGCTTTATGCTCATCTCTGGTTTTTATCAGAAGCTCTCCCTTGGTGATGTCATCACGTGAGAGCTCGGTCCGGCCGTCGGTAAGCGCAGAGAGGATCGCCTCACGGACCAGCATCTTCAGATCTGCACCTGAGAACCCTTCGGTCTGCTCTGCAACCTGTGATATGTCAACATTGGTTTCAGATTCAGTAAGCAGGCGGCGAAGGATTAACTCACGGGTCGGAAGGTCTGGCAGGTCAAAGGGGATGACTTCATCAAACCGCCGCCATGCTGCCTCATCCAGAAGCTGGGGGTGATTGGTTGCACCGATAAGGAGGACCCTGTTTCTAATCAGGCTGATCCGGTCAATATTCTTCAGGAGCGCATTCACCGCCCGCTTCATGGCCCCGTGGTCATCCCCGACTCGACTCTTGGCCAGAAAATCAAACTCGTCAATGAAGAGAATGCAGGGAGATAAAAGCCGCGCCACATCAAAGATCCGGTCAATGTTCTTTGATGTCTCTCCCAGGTACTGGGATGTGACCATGGAGAGCCGGACTTCAAGAATCGGCATGTGAAGCACCCGTGTCAGGGCAAAGGCAAGTGATGTCTTCCCGGTACCTGGCGGTCCGATAAAGAGCAGTTTTCCGATCTCATAGACCCGCCGGCTCTTCAGAAATTCAAGATGTTCAAGCGCAACCTTCAGTTTGACAATCCGGCTGAGCTGATCTGCAGAGCAGATGATGTCGTCAATCGTCTGCTCCACCTCCTCCGGTGCACTGATAATAATAAGATCAAGCCCTGATCTGAGCTTGTCATCCTCGGCAAGCATCCGGGAGATCCGCCGGTCAAGATAGATCCTGCTGTCTTCAAACCGGGGGTTTCTGTCCCTGACCTCTTCATAGGTGATACTGAATGAGGGATCCTGCTCCCGGGCAAACCAGGCAAGGGCAGGGTTTTTCTCTATCCGTTCCCGCCCGCCATTCTTCAAAAACCAGGTCAGACCGGCAGGAAGTGAGGTTATCCGAAGCCGGTGGCCGAACTCTTCATATAATGTGAGAGGATGCTTATCCAGCCTGAGGTGCGCATCAGGAATACCGAGCACCCGCTGCAGGGCACTCTCGGCAACGACAACCGGAGTGCGTTCACCGTCCATGGAATGGATCCCATAGACTTCACGGGCAACCGGAGTCAGATCGTTGACGTTCAGGTTTGAATACTGATTATAAACCTCAGCAGTCAGGAGCAGTTCTATCAGGTCCAGGATCTCCTCATCACGGGTCATTTCGATAATCCTTATACTACGTTTTCATCACAGAAGAATCGCTATCATGCAGTGGTAACGATACAGCCATCGCCGGTTACGATCATGGTATGTTCAGCCTGCGACACATAAGAGCCGGGAACATCAGACAGAACCGGATATGACCTGATGATGCCATCATGTATCAGACGGGAAAGGGCAAGATCTGCTGATTTCACATGAACATGCCGTCTGGCAAATGGCATCCCATGCCGGCCCTCAATCTCCTGTAAGATCTTGCGGGCAGCAGGGAGCCTGACCGGACGACGGATCTGCTGGGAAAAGATCTCCTCTCTCCTGCCATCATGAACAAAACCGGTACCGGTCGATGCAAAGGGTTCGATTGCAAGGACCATCCCCTCTTCAAGTACCGCACCACCAGACCCCGGAATATTGGGAACATTCGGGCCTTTATGCAGGCAGTATTGATCTAATCCATGACCGGTGAGGTTTGCAACCGGCAAAAATCCCCGGCTCTTAATCTCATGTGCAACAATGGCACCAAGGGTTCCGATCGCAACACCCGGCCTGACCGCTGCGATGGCCGCATCACGCGCAACAAGTGAGGCCTCACACAGGAGCGGCTGATCTCCGAGATCAACCGTGCAGGCTGTATCAGCGATATATCCATCAAGATGGACACCGAGATCCAGTTTCACCAGATCTCCCTCAGCAAAGGTCCGGGTATCATCAGGCGAGGGAGTGTCATGAGCTGCCGCCTCATTGAGAGAGATGTTTACCGGAAAGGCAATACCAAACCCCTCATCCAGAATGGAGTTCTCAACAAAATCTGCCACTTCAAGGAGCGAGGCACCAACCCGTATCCGCTCTGCTCCTTCAGAAAGGATCTTCTTTGCGGCTGCTCCTGCCTGCATATACCGGTCAAATATCTCTTCTTTCACAGGACCATCTCCAGGGGATAATTCGTAATTCTTGAAAAACCGGACTTCTCCACAACTCCCAGGTTCTCTATCCGGACACCACCAATGTCCCGGTAATAGAGACCGGGTTCAAGCGTGATGACATGTCCTGCCTGCAACTCTCCACCAGTCCCGGAAAGGGACGGCTGTTCATGGATCTCGAGGCCGACACCATGACCAAGACTATGAATAAACCCTTCGGTATCAGACGGATATCCAAGGTCAGCAAAAAAGTCACGCACCGCCTGGTAACATGCTGCTCCACTCACTCCTTCCTGAACCATATTCTCACTCATAATCAGGGCATCCCGAACCGTTTCATAGAGTTCAGTCACCTTTCCGGACGGCTCTCCTCTGCTGACAGTCCGGGTCATATCTGCGTGGTAACCGGTTTTGTTATCACTGGGAAAGACATCGATAACAATCGGTTCATGTGCTTTGAGGACTCCGCTTCCTGTGCAATGGGGCATCGCCGTCTCCAGGCCACATGCCACAATGGTATCCTGTGCGGTGCAGTCATAGGCGAGCATAACCTTGTTCATTTCATACCTGACCAGATCAGATGTGAGTGGAACATCCTCATACCAGAGCATTCCTGACCTGACATCTGCACGCCGAATCATGCTGACAGCTGTATCCATCGCAGCCTCTGCAGCCCGTTGTGCACCCGTTATCCATCCAATCTCTTCAGGCGTCTTTATGGCGCGATGAGCGGAGAGTGCTGATGAGGAATCTACAATGACCGTATTATATGACTCAAGGGCACGGGTAAGGGCGGTTGGGAAATCAGGAGGGACAAGGTACGGCCCCCCGGAAAGACGGCGGATCATCTCTGCCTGAATCTTCCAGGGATCTTTCTCATACTCAAAAATCTCAAGATACCCGGCCTGTTGTCGGGTAAGGATATCCGCAGGAGACTCTCTCATGGCCCGCTCGGCTTCCATAAGGGGGACGATCATGAGAGGGGGATTATCTGGTCTTTTCAGTATTGTGACCGGATCATGAGTTACAAACCGGGTCATGTGCCGCATCGCTGCATTCTCCGATGATGCATGCAGACAATATACGGCTGCGCCGGCATTCCGGATCAGGTCATCCAGGCTGTCCATCTCATACAGGTTTTGAGTCAGACCACAAGTACTTTTACGCGAAACGTGATGTATTTATAATGGATGATGCTTCGAAAGAGCAGTTCAGATGGCGATTCTGGCACCTTACCGTCATACTGAACGGAGTGATCCTGTTTTTTGCACTGGTACCGATTGCATTGTTTCTCTTTCCAGAGGCATACAAATTCCCTGGAGCAGTAATCAGCCTGATACTTGCAGTCATTCTCACCGTGATCTTCACACGCAATTATCACAAAACAAAAGCCTGGCTAAGTGAACATGCATAAAAGGGGCAGAAGAACCGATGCTTGAGAAGATCAAGGAAGATATCAGCCTCGCATCACGTCATATCGAGGTTCTCAGGGCTGTTGCAGATCATCAGCCCATCGGGATCATCAAATTATCCGAACTTCTGAACGTCCCTCAGCACCGGATCCGGTATTCCCTCAGGGTTCTTGAGAGCAGCGGGTACATTCGCGCCTCAAGTGCCGGAGCTATCGTGACACCCAAAGCAGAAGAGATGTTCATGCATCTGAACGAAGATATTGACGAGATAATCCGGATCGTCAGTATGATGAAGCAGCCCTGATCTCTGTGATCCGGAAACCTCAACATTTATTAATAATTACATCACACGTATTAGAGCACATCTGAGCCGCCATAACTCAGTTGGTAGAGTGACTGGCTGTTAACCAGTTTGTCACAGGTTCGAGTCCTGTTGGCGGCGTCTCATTTTTTGGGCCTGTAGCTTAGCGGTGAGAGCGCCCGGCTCATAACCGGGCGGTCATGCGTTCGAATCGCATCAGGCCCATGACCTGTATTTTTTTAGTAGAGATGATTATGTTACTTCAATGAAGTGTTCCTGTTGTGGTGAGGACCATATCATCTGTCCTGGAGATCTCACTTCACGCCCCTCACAATTTTTTGCACCTTGCCCTCAGTGTCATCCGACGCCCCGGCCAAAAGACAAACCAGTCTCTTCTGCAGAGTGTATTCAAGGCCCCTGTCAGTGTAACCGCCGGTTTATCGATGATGTGATGGCAGATATCTACCAGATCCTGCAGAAAGAAGGGATATTCCATGGCAGTGAACCCCTCTCATCCATTGGAACCCCTCTTATCTGCCCCGGCCTCTTTCTCCGCCGTCCCCCGGTACTCCCTCCCCGGTCTCTTCTGATTATCTCTGATCTCATACCGGCACCAGTGGCTGAAATCGCATACCGGAACGTGCCCGAGCTGCTGGGTATTGTCTATCATGCCCATGAGATACCCGGTCCTGGTGATGTGAAACACGGACAGGAACCAACAATCCATGAAGGGATCCTGGTATGTGGATGTGACGTCAGGGCTGATATCTTTCTTTCCGGAAAAGGTCCCGTGGTTGTCATCAAGAAACAGGCTGAGATGCATATTGAATTTCCGAAAGGTATCGACCCAAAGATCTTCAGTGTTGAGGAGCAGGTCAGACGGCTGCATCCGGATGTCTTCATTGATGCCTGCGCAGGACCAGGAACACTTGGCATTACCGCAGCACTCTTTGGTGTCCCAAATATCGTGATGTGTGATGTCTGGCATGCATCAGTCTGGAGTGCCATCCAGACGATCAGGGTAAACCAGAAAAAACTCAAAATAACCTCGATCACCCTGTACGATGATATGAGTAAGCGACCGCCGGTCTGGACAGGGGAACCTGCCCTCATCTGTTCTGCCACCGGAAACAAAATCAATATTCAGCTCTACCATGGGACATACGAACTTCTGGGAGCGGATCTGCCTTCTGGAAAACGGCTCACTGCATTCGATCCCTTTGATAAGGAGTCTTTCAGGAGAAATGATCCATTTCTGACAGCATGGAAGGAAAAGATAGGAGGGGAAGTTTTTATTCCGTAGCTGCAGCATAATTATGGGGACTAGCCCGGGTGGATCGGCGTCACTTGTGACCTGAAATCGTCGGTATGCAGGGGGCGAAGTTTGAGGAAGGTTGGTACATACGGCCTGTATCTGTCGTGTTTCCGACGTAGAAACCCTGTCCTGTGAGGTCGGTGGCCAGGTATCACACCTTCGGAGGAAGGAACGACCTGTTGTCGCGGGGACCGGTTCAGGCCCGGAAGGGAGCAGACTTACCGTGAACATTCGGCGCCCACGGGGTTGCGGGGCGGAGAAGGAGACCCTTGGAAAAGGCTGCAATGACCGATCGACCGATAACATGTCCCTATTATTCTGATTTATTCTGATTCTTATGGCAAAAGTTGCGATTGTCGGAGCAACCGGAAAGGTAGGCCAGTATGCGGCACTCTCGATATCCCGTATTCCCTATGTCAACGAGGTCCAGTTGTATGGAAGACCTGGTTCGGAATCGGTGCTTGACGGAGTGGCCAGGGATCTCATTGATTCATTTGCTGCAACCGGAACAGACAGTCATGTCAGCTGGAGCTGCAATATTGAGGATCTGAAGGGATCTGACATCATCGTCCTGACCGCCGGCGTTGCACGAAAGCCGGATCAGAGCAGACTGGATCTCGCGGTAGAGAATGCAAAGATAGTCGCGGATTTTTCTCAGAAGATAGGAAAAATTGCCCCGAACTCATTTCTCATGATGGTCACCAATCCGGTTGACATTATGACGCATGTCGCATTGAGATACTCAGGAAAAAAACCAAACGAGGTCTTCGGGCTTGGAACACATCTCGACTCAATGCGCCTGAAATCAGCTATCGCATCATTCTTCCAGGTTCATGTCAGTGAGGTGCATACCCGTATCATCGGGGAGCATGGTGACAGTATGGTACCACTCTGGTCTGCAACAACCATCGGAGGAATACAGATATCGAATCTTCCCAGTTTTGCACAGGTGCCTATTGAAGACATTATGCAGCAGGTCAGATCCTCTGGTCAGAAGATCATTGCGTCAAAAGGTGCAACGGTCTGGGGCCCCGGCGAAGCTATTGCCACACTCATCCGTACCATTCTTGGAAATGAAAACCGGATTCTTACGGTATCAGCCTACATAAAAGCTGAAGTCCATAATATCGGGGATGTTTGTATCGGCGTGCCGGCCCGGATAAACCGGAGCGGAGTATATCCTGTGCCGATCCGCATTGAACCCCTGGAAGTTAGGAACTTTCAGAATTCGGTAGAAAAGATTCGTGGCATAACCCGTGAGATTTTCTCAGTTCTTGAGAACGGGGAGTAGATATCCCCAGTATCCGGAGAATGAAAAAAGCCTTGTGCAGATTTACACAAGGGTTGATTCTACAATTTCTGCCCGTTCAACACCATCGATAGCATTGAGGGTCGCTTCAATGGTCTCTGTCTGACCTTCAGCATCAGGAACAACCAGCGCGACCTTTATTGCGACAAGTCCAAAGCCGATGGGCTCTTCCCTGATATCCTGAACGCGGGGGAATTTCTCTTTTATAGTCGCAACGATCGTTTCCCGGTTCACTTCTGGTGATTCCGGCATCACCTTGATGATGAGCGCTACGTCTCCCATACTCTCAGGGTCCCCGAAGGCCGCAGGTCGGGCAGATGTACTCAACGCTCTGTTCTCTGCACCGGTAACACCGGCGTATGGTGGCCCCGCATGCCGGGCAGCCGAACTCTACAGAGCCCTCTTCTGCCATTGGGCCATTACATGACGTGCAGTTTGTTCTACTCATATTCAGACTTCCAAAAAGCTGCTTATCTGGTTTATTCATCAACACCTTAAATGGTACCGCCAAAGTATGTCCCCGGCACCTCCTCACCCTTGAGAAATCCTGCAAGTCTCGCATGATCAGATCCCCGGAGTATGAACCCCCTGACCTGCTCCTTCGTAACATAGGGGATAAATGCAGGATCGAGATCATCAGTACCGATTCCAGGCATGAGTGCGGTCACCGGACCATCAGATGTCCGGATATGATCGAGCGATTTTAAAATAACAAGAGGTACTGAAAGCAGACCGGCATAGAAGGCACTGATGGTATCTGATGTGATATCCCACGAATGAGGAAGTGGATCAGCATCCATCATATGCTTATAAGGAAGAAGAATTGCAGGGGAACCACTCATAAGCGGAGTTCTTGTTACCGGCAATCCATACGTGGACAGGAGCCATCCATACTGATCCATGGCTGCGATTGCCATAAAATGCGCTGCCGTATCTGAAATCTCCTTTTCCCTGACAACATCAGCAAAAATACCCCCACCCGGAATGACCAGAATATCCCTTCCACTCTCTCTGATAGTCCTGACAATCATCGGAGCATGTTCAATCAGACTGCCCCCAATCTTGAGCACCAATGCCTGATCCCGGCTGATCACAATGCAGTACGTTCATGTAATGATGACCAATAAACCCTGATCCCCATGTACCCCCTTCCTGTTATCCTGCTCATATGCGTACTCATGACCCCTGTATCTGCCGGGCCGTATTTCCTTGAAATTTATCCGGATACCTGGATGAACGGGGATGAGGATGAATACATAACCATAGGATGGGATCATCCTCCCGGTTCCTGCACCATTTCAGACGGGGAGGGAACCATCACATTTTCACCCTTAAACTCCGGATCTTCCTCCTGCACGATCGCGCGTAATGGTGAACAATACAACCATGTATGGGGGCGGTATCCTTCCTATGAGATAATTGACAGCACCCCTGCTGTTCCACAGGCAACCGTGCAGGGCCGGTTCCAACTCTCCAATAAAAAGGACGACCTGACTCTTACCTGTGAGGGCTGCACCTATGACACCGTGACATGGCCTGGGACCTTCAAACCACGGAAAGGTCAGATACATATCAGGTCAGCTGACGGAGTCTGGGATTTTCGGGTGCTCATGGCCGGTGGAAGCCGACTAAAACCCCAGACCTTTCAGAACATCTCAGGCACTGGATTTGTGTCTCCTGACTGCTCAAGACAGATTCTGGAAGAGATCATCAGCAACGCACAGAGATCCATCCTTCTCAATGTCTATGAATTCACAGACCCAGGTCTTGCACAGATCCTCTGTGATGCCAGCAGGCGGGGGGTAGCGGTATCAGTGCTCCTTGAAGGCGGGCCGGTCGGAGGGATTCCACCAGAGGAGTTCCCCGTCATCTCCGATCTGATTCAGGCAGGAGCCGATGTCAGAGTCATGGAAGGGACCGGAGAAGATCATGCCCCGTATCGGTATGATCATGCCAAATATCTCGTGGCAGATGACAGCCGGGTAGTTCTGACAACAGAAAACTATAAGGAGCATTCCTTCCCTCATGCCGGGTTTGCCGGGAATCGTGGCTGGGGAGTCGTGCTTGACTCAGCCGATCTTGCATCCTGTTTTACCGAGGTTTTCCAGGGTGACTTTGACGGACCAGGAGTGGCGAAGGCAGAAGGCAGTGCCGGCACCGTC
>NZ_JAIWNS010000182.1 GCF_020216685.1 Methanospirillum hungatei
CATTTGAAAACGATTATGTTTCTTTGCCTTTCCTTGGTTATTCTCATCATGAGTGGTCTTTCCATGGCGGAAGAACTTTTTTTACATTCATCCATTTCAGAACCAGATTCTCAACTGCAGATGAACAGCTCCCCGGATATTCATGACCTGATCAGGTTTGTTAATGAAGCCGTGGTATATGCCCAACGGGAAGGAAAAGAATCCGCATTAATCGAGTTCTCTAAACCGAATGGGACCTTCACCAGAGGGGACCTCTACATCTGGGCATATGATTTTGATGGTATCAATCTCGCCCACCCCTGGCATCCGGAGTATCAGGGTAATAATAAACTTGATCTTGCTGACCCGGATGGATTTCACATGATAGCGGCAATGAGAGATGTCGCTCTGAATGGAAGCGGATATGTCTGGTATCAGTATGAAAATCCGGTTACAGAAAAAACAGAACCGAAAATTGCCTATGTGAAACGGGTAGATGACACCTGGTGGCTCGCATCCGGAATATATGGAAATGACCTCAGGGTTCCTGATGATTCACCGGAATCTGTCCGGAAAAGACTCATTGACCGGGTGGATGAAGCAGTTTGGTATGTAAAGGAGCATGGGGAAGAGGAGGCACTTGCTGAATTTAACGATCCTTCCGGGCCCTTTGCCAGGAATGAAAGCTACATCTTTGCCTTTGACATGAATGGGACAACTCGTGCCATGCCATTTCATCAGGATCGAATCGGAAGAAATGAGAGAGATCTGACTGATGAAAATGGTGTTGCCATCGGTGCTGAAAAGATTATGGTCGCTGAGAATGGCGGTGGGTTCTTTTATTATGTCTTTCATAACCCTGCTGCAGACAATACACCAGAATTCAAGATCTCATATGTGAAACCAGCATCTTCCAGCCTTGTGGTCGGAACCGGTACCTATCTCCTGGATGTCCCGGTTGCTTTCCCAGAGGAGAAGCGTGAAAAAATGAAAATGAAGGTTGGAGACGCTGTTTACTATGTTCATGATCAAGGGAAGGATGCGGCTATTCGTGAATTCAATGATCCAAATGGGACCTTTTCAGACCCGGAGATGTTTATCTTTGCTTTTGATATAAATGGGACGCTCCTTGCAAATCCGTACCTTCCAGGTCTGGTCGGACAAAACCGTCTCAACGATCGCGATCCCTATGGGAAATACCCGGTGCAGCACCTTATTTCCAATGGGGAACATGGCGGTGGTTATACCTATTATTTCTTTGCCGATCCGCATTCTGACTATAAAATTCGCCTGAAACTTGGATATACCGAAAAGACAGAGGACGGATTGATCATCGGTGCGGGCATATTTCCTGAGTCCTGATGAATTACCGTTCCCATTTTAAGGATATCAAAAAATGGTTGGAGAGGGCTCAATACCCGAGTTGTGCAGGTATCTCTCTTGCTTTTTTCTCTTCACCCTTTGGGACCGGAACAGTAATAGTAAACGGATCATAAATCTTTGCCCCGGTGATCTGGTAAAATCTGAAGAGAAGGGCCGGCTCATCCCCTTCCTGGTATGATACCCCGGTAAAACCATATAAAAATCCGGAGTATGGGTATACTGCACCTTCATAAATGAGCCCTTTCATACTGATCATTGCCTCTGCCGGCATTTTTGCCTTCCGATCCCTGAAAAATTTGGGCGTAATTTTCGCAACGACAAACATAAGAGCAGCCATCCCCAGGAGAGCAATGCCGGTTTCTACTCCCCCTTCCGGTACAAATAGTATGAAAAAGATGGCAAACAGCAGAAACATACCATCTATGACAATAAGGAGGGCTGCATTCCTCTCTTTATGCTCCTCATATTCACGATTCAGAATCCGGTCATACCAGGTGGGATCATAGGTCCAGTGTGCCAGGAGATTTGCATCGGTCACCACAGCATCAAATGCCCGTGACATCGGATAGAAGATGAGGCCTGCGACGGCCAGCGAAGAGAAAAACAGGAAGACACTCAGAAACATCAGGGCACACCCGCCATCAAAACAGGGGATGATGGTGAGTCCGATAAGAAACAGGAAGATAGAAAACCCGGCGAATAAAAAGCACTGCATTATCCGTTTTTTACTGATGTTTTCCATGTCTGGTGATGAAAAATTGGGGATGTGAGTATTTATGTATTTACCTGACCGGGACCAGGCGGGGTGTATGAAAGAACAGGAAATCAACATGAACTCTGTTTCAATGGATAAAAAATACTTTCTTTAGATGTGAATGAATCGAAGTTCTCTATAAACCGTGTTTCAAGTTGAAATGCAGCACCAGATCCGGGGCAGGTATAAATACTTCTATTGCATTTAATCACAGTATATGAACGGATATAATGATTTATTCTCTGGCATTTTCGTCATTCTGGCATTCATGCTGGTGATCGTCACGGTCTCCGGTTCTGATCCGAATTATGATCCGGTGACCCGTCGTACCTATGACTCGTTTGGGAGTTTTTTCGATGAATATAACCAGTATATTGATACTGTGAACAATGTAGTGTTGGATCGGTATGGAGGGATGGTACATAATGGATACAATTTCAATTCGGATTCATATATTGATTCAAAAGGAAACCTGTACGGGTCTCGGGAACTTGCCGGAAAATTGAAGGAGGGTCAATGGATCTTTCCTGGGAACTATGCCGGTGCGACCCCGATTGACTTTACGAAAAGGGCTGACGGAGTGAAAGATATCAGACGAAATGGATGCCTTGTCATCGAATCACCGGACCCTGTTCCAAAGAGCATGGATACGAAGGCCATTATCACCGGATATCTCCCTTATGAAGCCGACTGGCTCCCCGACGGGCGGGATATTGTCGATACTCCTCCGCAACCGACATCAAAAGGGCAGCCCATAGGGCCTACTCCATACGATGGCGACTACTTTGACTGGCTTAAAAAACAGGTATAATGGGTGAGGAATGAGCGGAGTAAAACTTTCACAAGTCGCAATAAGATCACATTTTATGTGGTATCTTTCAGAGTATGTATAAACGAGGTATGCATATGCAGGATGTGAAGATTTATGGAAGAATATGTATAATTGCCTTTCTTCTCCTCTCCTCATACGGAGTCTGTGGAGCAGAATCAGGAGATCTCCTGGGTGGATCCGGATATGCTTATCTGGTTCAGGAAGATCCCTATTTTACCTTTGGGTACCCTGCCGGTATGACGCTTTTGGTGACTGCTGAAGATGGACGAAACACGTATTATCTTCAGACAAGAAAAAACCCTCCGGTTACGTTCGTGGTGACCTCAATGGAGAACCCGGAATGGCTCGTCTTACCGACAGAAACGCTGCTGAACTATGAAGAGTCAGCGCGAATGAAATTTATCGTTCATGAATCGCACAATCTCACCTGGGGGACGGATCAATGCAGCCAGGATGAGAACCGCTCAACCTGCTTTCGGTCATATCTTGATGAAGACATGGGAGAACTTGTCTTTTCCTCCATCATAAGTACACAGGATGATGTTATCTATGCCCTTCTCCGCGAGCCTGCCGGGTTATATCAGACAGAGTATGGGAATTTCACTCTGAAATCTCTTTTAAGTGTCAGGCCACGGGATCCACACCAGAGTTATAATTTCACTCCGGTTGATATGGATGCTGATCCGAGTGTTTTTCTAAAAGAGATACATCCTTCATCAGGGACCAAGGATTTTGCGTATGATCCCTATACCGGTCTTTATAGGGATACCGATACCGGGTATTATTATATCCCGAATTTGGGAGTTTTTTTCGATCCAACGACGAATAAATTCTATTATCCGTCCGAGTTTGGAAATTATAGTGAGAACTTCTTCCAGAATTACGAAGGGCAATATATTCCGTCAGGAACTGTTGGCGGGTATTATGACGGCCTGTATGCAGGGTATGATGCATCAGATATCATTCATGAAACGTATCAGAACCGTCAGAACGTATATGATGCGGCAAACGCCATGTGGAGCGACTATATTCGTGATAACCAGTATTATGCGGTCGATGACTCAGGATATGCAGAGCCTATCGATACCGTTCAGGAGTACCAGGATTATGGGTTATCCTGATCCTTTATTTTTCTTTGACCTGCGGAAAAAAGGAGTACTATAAGAGATCCAGAGTTCAGGCTATCTTTTCTGCAGCCATCTCAATATCTTCTTCTTTGAGAGTTTTTCTTCCCGCGTGAGCGGCAAGTTTTACTGCCTCTTTTACCAGTTTTCCTAAATACTCTTCAGTCTTTGCCACAAGGATCTCTGATGCATCGCTTCCGACACGCTCAGCACCACTGCTCTTTGCAACCCGTACAACTGCTGCAATCGGTAAGTCTGCCATAGTTTACCTGGATATAAATATTGTACCACTCATATAAAAAAAATTGCATCGAAAAGCCATTTTCAGCCCAGGAACCGTGATGAAACCGGGGCCTCGGGTCCCCTGACCCATATGTCAGATCACTTTCACCCTGTTTACCTGAACTTCTTATAGCAGTGGAAATAAGGGCATAAGGATAAGATATGAGTGGGAAGTTTATAAGTATTCCAAAAGATTCTTTCACGATTCTGGTTGGATTCAGTGATTTTCTGAACAGAACGCTCGCTGATGTACCGATGAAATTCAGGCAGGGCACCATTGTGTACATTCACTCCGGCGGGGGGAACCTGTACCTGCAACCATCTGCCGGGGACAAGAGCCGGATTGAATTCAGGCAGGAGCGCAATATCATCGATATAATCGCGATGCTTGAGAGTGACCCCGCCAGATTCGTCATCCTTGCGTATGATCCTGCATGGTTTAGTCATAATGAGGAGTATATCGGACCCTTTGGCTATGTGTGCCAGAAACGTTCCGGGAACCGGCAGGAGGTTCTCCTTATCTCCGAGACATTTGATTCAACCATCTCTGAGCTTGAATCCATTGCTGACAAGTTGGTCTGCGTTCAGGAACGTTACACCGGTTCAAACAAGAGGTACACCGATCCGTTCAGGTATGTACCGAGTAGTCCCCCTTCTGGACACACTCCATCCTCAAAGGCGAAGAACGATAGGCAACAGTGCCTGATATGGTGAGTCAGCAATCTGCTTTTGATACAATTTTGTGCACTCATGGAAATGAAATACAAACTTTTTTCTATTTTTTTGTATTATATTACATATGATGAAGCATGAAGGTGAAGGATGTACTTCTTGAACAAAAAAAAGAACTGAATCTTCGGCTTCAAAGTCAATACATACCCCGGTCTGTAGAAATTAAAAATCCAGATAGTAATTTGATTAAAATAATCATTGGTCCCCGAAGAGCGGGGAAATCATTTTTTGTAATGAGGTACCTGCTTGATACCGGCCCGTTTGGGTATGTAAATTTTGACGATGAACAACTTACTGATCCTGAAAAAATTCCCGACATTCTGACAGCTATCAATGATATCTATTCAGGCTCGAGAACAATCCTGATGGATGAGATACAAAATATCTCCGGTTGGGAACTTCTTGTAAACCGTCTGGCCCGCCAGGGATATAATCTTTTTATTACCGGGAGTAATGCTCATCTCCTCAGTAAAGAGCTTGCAACTCACCTGACCGGAAGACATTCGGTCACAACACTGTTTCCTTTCTCTTTTCACGAATTTCTGCAAATAAAAAATAAAGATCTTACAGAGGCTGAATATCGGAAATCCCTGGAGGAGTATTCCCTGACAGGGGGGTTTCCAGAACCTCTTCTGGCCTTTATTGACAAAAAAGATTATCTTATCCGCCTTTTTGATGCGATAATTTACAAAGATGTTATCAGAAGATACAATATTGGTTATCCCCAGGGTTTAGGTGACCTTGCCAATTATCTGTGCAGTACAATCTCGAATGAATATTCCATTCACAGCCTTACAAAAATTTCCGGTTGTAAAAGTGACAGGACAATAAAAAAATATCTTGATTATCTTGAACAGACGTTCTTATTTTTCTCTGTACCCCGGTTTTCTTTTAAATTTAAAGAACAGGTTTCTTCTCATAAGAAAATCTACTGCATTGATAATGGATTTATTACTGCGAAAGGCTTTTCATCTTCGAGAAATACTGGACGTCTTCTGGAGAATATGGTTGCAGTTTCACTCAAGAAAGATGAGATATCCGGGTTGATTAATTTTTATTATTGGAAAAATGCTCAACAGGAAGAGATAGATTTTGTCATCCGTGTATATCACAAAATCATCGCTCTTGTTCAGGTATGCACAAAAATGGATGATAGCAATACGAAAGAAAGAGAGATACGTGCCCTTCTGAAGGGAGCACATGATCTTCAATGCTCAAACCTTATCATGCTGACTCTGTATGAAGAGGGTAAACAACAGGAGCAGTGGTTTGGGTATTCGGGCGTTATCAGATATATTCCTCTATGGAAATGGTTATTGTTACCGGCCCATGAGAAATTTGGATATGCTCTTGCCTGATACCGACCAATATTACGGGGCATCATGGATATAATTTTCACTTCCGTTCTCATCGGTATCGGCCTTGCAATGGACTGCCTTGCTGTTTCCTTCGCAGTCGGTGCTCATCAGAAGACATCCCGTATACGGGCGGCCCTCATTTTGGCACTGTTCTTTGGTGGTTTTCAGGGTGGCATGACTCTGCTTGGGTGGCTGGCAGGTACCGGATTTGCCGATGCCATCTCTTCATATGATCACTGGGTTGCAGCAGGGCTTCTTTTCATTATCGGCGGTAAAATGATCATCGACGGAATAAAAGACGGGCATGAAGAAGAAGCGCCGGATGTTTTTAACCTTGTTGCAGTATTCATTCTTGCAGTGGCAACCAGTATTGATGCTCTTGCGGTCGGTCTGAGTTTTTCACTGCTGCATATTGTCCCGCTCATTCCGGCACTCATCATCGGTCTGATATCTGCGATTTTCTCTGTCGGCGGTGTATATTCCGGGGGAAAGATAGGACATATACTTGGAAAGCGGGTTGATATTCTTGGAGGTGTTATTCTGACTCTTATCGGGATCAGAATCCTCCTTGAACACCTGGTCTGGAACGGGGCCGGAGCATAACCCATCCATTCTGACTACAGATATCCGGAGAGGATTTGGATAATAACTCCTGAAAACCCGATAATGAGACCGATTCCAGCCAGAGGGAGGGTATAATTATTAATAACACCGGTTGTTTCATCTCCGGTGAATCGTTTCACCAGCCAGAAGTAGGGATCGCTTACAAACGACACCATACATGATCCCCCGGCGATCATCAGGACCAGGGCTGCCGGCTGAATATCAGGAAAATCTGAAGCTTTTGCCAGGATCTCTGCTGTTGTTGCAGCTGATACAACACGGGATCCGGACGCTGCCTGGAGCGCTGCAGCAAGAATAAAAGGAAGGAAAAGTGCAGGAATAAATCCAGATACGAACCAATAGACCTCCTGTGGGAAGGATCCGGCGGCGATAACCGCTCCAAATGCTCCGGCACCACAGAGATCAAACATGATCAGCCCGGCATATTTTGTCCCGTCATGAATACCGATATCCCGTGCCTCTTTCCCGACAGATACCATGGCCACAAGCAGACCACAAAAGAGGGCTATGGAGATTATGGAAAAAAATGAGATGGCCGGAATCAGAAGTCCGAGTCCTGCCAGGAGAAAAGGGGTTATCACCGGAGCCCATGCTTTCACCCGTGAGTGCTTTTTTAGTGGGATTCTTACCTCTGATTCAAGACCCCCTGTCTTTTTTCGTGCATACAAAAGCAGCAATACAAGCATAATCACGGCAACAGGAATAAGGACCAGATCCAGAGCCCAGGGATCTGCAAGAGAGGGCAACAGGGTCACCATGACCGGGACCACTGCCGGAGAAGGGTATATGAGAACAAAGGATATTATCGAAGCAATTGCTGCAATATACAAGTATGGTGACGCTGATTTTTTACCGACTGTCTGCTCAATGACCGGCGCGATGAGAACAAAGGCAGTATTACAGCACATGAGCGGAAGAGACAGGATAAATCCTCCAATACCTGCTGTGTCTGCCGGATTTTTCATGATCCGGGAGATATCATCCACAATGGTGTCGATGTATCCTGACCGCCTGATCATATGGGCGATACAGACTCCACAAAAGACCATGATCGCAAGAACCTGAAATATTTTCGCAGCCCCTGATACGATCCCCTGATACAAAACAGCCGGGTTATTCCCATCAAGGATTCCATAGATGAATGCTGCAGATATGAGCGTTATAAATGGTGAAACCCGGTATCTGACGGTGAGGATGAGAATATATACAAGGATTCCTCCAAAGATGACAATTGAGTTCATTCGAGCCGGTTGATAGAGGCATGTGTTCTAGAAGTCCTGGCCTGGTTATTACCTTGGATCAGGATATCTTTTTTAGCCGGAACACTCCCCGGGGGATGGATATTAAAAACCGGGCTCCCTTTCCCGGTTCTCCATTTTCACAGATTTTCATATCGGTAATTGACAAAATCTCCCGCACCAGAAACAGTCCGATTCCACCAACAAGCCCAGTTCTCCGCTCAAATATTTTTACTTTCCGATCAGATTCGACCCCAATCCCGTTGTCCTCAAGGATTAGGGATACTTCGGTTTCAGAGGCTTTATAATAAAACTGATACCTGGTTGCATGAACGCTGTGATATTTGATATTTTCCAGCAGGTAAAAAAATGCATCTTCAAGTAATGGATCTGCGAAAATTTCCAGTCCTTCAAGCGTAATGCTTCGTTCATACTCCGACATGTCAAGATGAGAAACGGCAAAAACATAGACTTCCATGACATTCTGCCATTTTGGCGGATGAATACCCATGTTCTGGTACTGCTTTGCCAGGTGTAAAATCCGCTCAATTTTCTGCATCTGGGAGAGGGATTTCTCAAGATACATCTGGACCGGCTCATCGGATACTGCTTCTTTTGTCAGGGTCAGATACCCGCTTAAAGAGAAGAGAGCGTTTTGGATATCCTGAAAGGTGAGGGAGTTTAAAAGGTTTAATTTTTTCCTTGCAAGATCAAGAGCAGACTGGATATTTCTCAGTTCATCATAATTCTCTCTCAGTTCCTCTTCCTTCTGCTGTATCTCTTCAATAGCATCAAGGAGGTCTGCATTGGTCTGTTCAAGCTCATGGAGACGCTGCTGAAGTTCGGGATAGTAACTTTTCCGAATCGACGACTCGCCAAGGCCGATGATCTTCATCCGCTGGTCATCCCAGTCGGGTGATTCTTCAGAGTGCTCCTTCATATATGTGTTCCAGGTCGCTTACGGTCGGTTTTCGTGGATTTGTCGCCAGACAGGGATCCCGAATGGCGGATTTTGCAAGGTCTGCAATATTCTCTCTTGATACTCCAAGATCTCCAAGCCGTTCTGTAATACCTAGCTCAGTTCTCAGTGCCTGAAGAGCTGATAACAGCTTCTGTTTTATCTCCTGTGGATCATGGGATGAACAGTCAACGTTCATCGTCTGCGCAATCGTTTCGTACCGTTCAGGACAGACCTCAAAGTTGTAATCTATGACCGATTCAAGGAGCAGGGCATTGCATTCTCCATGGGGAAGATCAGAGAGTCCGCCCAGGCTGTGTGCCATGGCATGGACTGCACCAAGGCTTGCATTAGAGAACGCAAGTCCGGCAAGCAGGCTGCCAAGCATTGTTTTATACCGGTACCCGATATGGTCAGGATTATGATATGCAAGGGGCAGGTATGCACTGATGAGACGGATCGATTCAAGAGCCTGAATGTCTGTAACCGGTGAAGATGCATTTGAAACATATGCCTCGATGCTGTGAACCAGGGCATCCATCCCGGTATGTGCCGTCAGATCCGAGGTGAGAGACGTGAGGGGGACCGGATCACATAGTGAGATATCGGGAACGATTTTTTTACTGATGATTGCGATCTTTACTTTTCTTTTGGTATCATTGATAATTGCAAACTGTGAGACATCAGCAGCAGATCCGGATGTTGTCGGTATGCAGATAAGGGGAGGGGCCGGGATACTGACATTGTCCACTCCTTCAAATTCAAGGATGTGTTGTTCATTGGATACGACAATCCCGATACCCTTGGCACAATCAATCGGACTTCCCCCGCCCACTGCAATAACGGCATCACATCCTTTCTTTTTATAGAGTTCTGCCCCGTTCATGACCTCATAATCACGAGGGTTCGGGGAGACATCAGGGAAGATTGTATATTGTATTCCCTCACTCTCAAGGCTTTCTGTTACATCACCGACCCAGCCGGCTTTGATGAGTTTTGGTCCGGTAACGAGAAATACATGATTTGCACCAAAATTCTTTGCATACCGTCCTGCCAGTCTGCGGGCATCAACACCAATGATGAATTCAGGAGCTACAAATTTTCTCAGTTCAAATAAGGTATCTGTTATGTTCCTCCCCCCCCTGTACTTTTTTCCTAGTAGCAGTAATGCACATGCAGCTATTTATAGCCCACTGCACTGGTTTACTCTGATACTGGTATCTTCCTATTTCTGAAACAGATGCCTTCATCAATCCGAAGGAAAATAAAAGTCCAGGTGAACGGAGATCAGGGATTCTGGATCTCACGGCATATGCACATCCCCGGTGTCCAGGTACCTGAATGGTGGGTTGTACCCCTGATAACAACTGATAATGGTATGAACCTGAAGAAGTCGGAATTCTAGTCAGTATAATATTATCACTTAAAGGTTAACAGGAGAGTATTCGAAATTATAGATTATTAATGAGAATAGCTAAAAACCTCATCTTTTTATCTGCGAAGATCGAATAATAATGGTGGATAACTTTAGAGAATAGCTAATAACCCCTATTTTTGATCTTACAACGACAGCATATGATTGTATGAGAGGTAATAAAACTGAAAAAAATGCAAAAAAATC
>NZ_JAIWNS010000183.1 GCF_020216685.1 Methanospirillum hungatei
ACCACCGGTATTCCTTCATCGGCAATTCTTCGGATCTGGGATCTGGTTACATGGGTACAATGCACCAGAAGATCAGGGTCTGTCTCTAATGCAGCATCAATATCATCACTATCTTTTTCACCCGCATGAAACCCGACAATCTTTCCCTGCTTTTTCATCAGGTCAGCGATCTCCATGGACCGGGTAACATCCCTTGCACTGCTAATCCCTGCTCCATCGGCTATCTCCTCTCCACCTTCACGTCCCAGGATGATTGGACGTATGGGCATTAGGGATGCTGCCTCTTGTAATGCCAGAACTCCTGTTTTTCCCCCTTCCCGAAAATCAGCAAACCCTGCTGTTCCGGAGTGGATCATCTCAGTTATGGAATCTCTCATTGCCGATATAAGGCGGGCCTCTGAAGTTTTTGCAAGTATCTGGTGCTTGAGTCCGTGGGGAGGCGTGACAAGTTCATCAAGTGTCCCGGTACACGGCAGATCCATCGCAACCGTATCAGCAAGATGGGTATGAGCATTGAAAAAAGCAGGACAGATCCACCGGTCCGGGACAGATGATTCCTCCTCCACGGCGGTGATGATGCCGTCCTGAACAACGATGGTAACGTCCCGCGCCTCAAGGGTTTCACCTGTCAGAGCAGTCCCTGATACCGAATACTCTTTTATCATGATATATTGCCGGCCTTGTCTTTTATATAATTCATCGGTCAGATATAGATTATGGCAAAAAAAGCAGGTGGACGATTAATCTCATCTGCTGGTCTCGTCAATTATTATGACAGTGAAGACCGGCGGGCAGTCCACATCAGCCCCTATGCAGTTCTGGCTGCGGCGGTTATATGTGGTGTTGCAATCTTCGTCCTGAATATGATTTCATTCTGATCTTTTACACTTTTTTTAACGCTTTCCTGATGATGTCTTCTCCTTCCCTGAAGTAGATTTCATTGTGTCCGGTCCATGCAGGTATACCACGGAAATGAACAGCAGGCACTCCGTTATTGCTCTCACCCATGATGAGATTTGCAAATCCGGCGATCTCATCAACCACCGCTTCTTCAGTTATCTCCAGGGTATGACCGAAGAGATCACTATCTCCGCGGAAGTCTCTGATGGCTGACATCCCGCTCCAGCCAATAGCATGACCGGTCTGTCCACGCCGAAATGATCTGCCACAGGTGTCAGTTACGATGATCCCACAGCTCTTCCCGGTGAGGTCTTTTATCTCATCTCTGATCTCCTCAGCTTCCTTCATGGGATCTGCAGGAAGGGTGATAACAAGGCCGTCCTCAACATTGCTTGCGTCCACTCCTGACCTGACTCCCACATGGCCGCAGGGTACTTCAGTGAGGGTGAATGGTGTTTCAATGAGAACATCACAGGCCTGATCAAGGACGACCTGGATAAAGCGGGGGTCCTCCCCGGTCTTTTGTGCAATCCGTGTTGCCCGGTCACCAGGTGTGATATCTTTTAAATTCCGGGTGTATCCCTTTGCCTTTGAGATTATTGTACTTGCAATACAGATGATATCTCCATCTTCCAAAGCGCATTTTTCAATTATCAGGCGGGGAAGGTCATCTCCTTTTTGAATCAAGGGAAGTCCCCTGATACCGGTTACGGTTACTGATGTGTGCAGAATAATCCCTCTCCTCTCAGGTGAAATGTGAAAGAATATACGGGTATTGATCGGAGCTTTGGGAATATATTTTTAAAGTTGATATACAGACATGTATAGGTGCCGAGATAGTCTAGTCCGGGAAGGCGGTGGTCTTGAAAACCACTGGTGGTAACACCTCGGGAGTTCAAATCTCCCTTTCGGCGTTAAAAAATTTTTTCCATTTTTTGTTCCACTGTTTCTCATATCTTCATGTTGTCTCGTATTAAATTTGTGAATCTGCAGAATATGTACTGCCTTTTTCCCGCACGAGAGGGTCAGAAAGAGAGGACTGAAAGTTGATCCTCATGATGAACAAGAGTATCCGGACTCTATACTCTGTAATTCAAGAAGCTGGAGTGCGGCAAAATTTCTGCATAGTGAAGCAGAATGAAGCAATGTGAAGCAGTGTGCAGAAAAGATCCGCTCGTTTTTATCATTCCGATTTAGAATTTAACGTTATTATCGCAATATTGGTTTTTTGATGCGGAAAACCGGCAGTCTCATATACATTTTCATCTGGTCGCTGATGATGATTCAGAGTTATTCGTGAGTACACGAGTTGCTTCACTATAGATCTTATAATAATATATATGTGTACATATACTCCATTACGTGAGTATTCGCGGTTTTTGACTGTGAAGCAACTGCTTCACACATGCAGAAAAGATATCCTTTTTTCCGCCATGCTTCACTCTGGGGAGGGAGGGGAGCAGTAAATTGACGAGACTATGTGGGTGAGTTAAGAGAATGAGAAGAGGGAATTCTGCTTTCAATCAGGAGGTGATCCAGGAGAACCGGAAGAGAACATCATAACGAGGTCATGTATGAGAAGCAGGAGCGATCGGAAGGTATTGTATAAACAGGAAAGATGAGGGAGTTCACATCCGGGACCGATGTTCAAATATTATCACTGTCAGTCTTCTGGATTAAGAAAACCGTCGGTGTATTATTGAAGAGATACATGAAGCAGAATCGGATGATCAAAAAACAATGGCCCCCCTTTAAAACGAGTTCGAGACTCAAAAGGTAAGGCCTAATAAATTATATCTGCAAGAAGATTTAATTTTTTCTCTGTGCATATCATGATAAACAGTCTGGGCTCGTAACTACATGAAGTATGATGAAAAGGGAGATACTGATATTGCGTTCATTACTCCTGATACAACCGTCTAAGAAAGCTATTGCTGCAATCGTAGATAAAGTGAGGACCATTATTAAGTCGGCAAAGGCATGGAAACAGGAAGACCTTATCAAAGCCCTCAATCCTATTATCAAGGGATGGGCAATGTACCACCGGACGGTGTTATCAAGCGTGACCTTTGGGAGACTTGACTGGATTGTTCGAAATATGTTGTGGAAATAAGCAAAACGCCGCCATAATAACAAAGGAAAGATATGGATTGCCAGAAAACTTACCCGAAAACAGTCCTTAAAACCTCTACTTTTACTCTTGAAAACTTCTCCAATACCAAAATCGAATACCGGAAATTCATTAAACTGGATGTAAATCCGTTCATTGATACCGAGTATTTTGAACACAGAAAAGGAGTGTTCCTCTCAAAGCAAAGATCGATACGGATGTTTTTTCATTATGCCTATAAAAGCGGGTAGTGAAAAACTTGAGCGGATTACAGTGAAAATCGCACGATCCGTCCCTGGAAGGCTGGGTTAGGGTAACCTAACCTGGCTATTCGACAAGATAAAGTAACAAAGTTTCGGCTTTTATTTAGGAATATGACTCGATTATAAATAGGATCAACAAATAGATTAGCGCAATCATAGGAAATTGGATAAGAAAAAATAACAGCGGATTAATTCTTCTTCCCGCTCATATTCTCATTTTCCCAATCTTCCATCAATTTAATTCAATTTATTCATCAGATGAGGATCTGATGTCAATCGAAAAGTATTCATGATACTCATCTTAATAAGATATGATGTCACCTGAAAAAATCTCTTCACGTTCATATAGTACTGGGAGATTAACTGAAATAATAGAAAAAAGGGAGAAAAATGCAGATATTCTTCAAAAGGAGGCCCCGACTCTTTTTGCAGGATTTTCTTCCCTGATGAAGGAATATTATACTCCAAGTGCACTTGACGTTAAATATAAAGAATTAATTGCAATAGGATTATCAGTTTCTAGATGCTGTGTTCCCTGTCTTGCAGTTCATGCTTTAAATGCTTACAAGGCTGGTGCCAATAGGGAAGAAATCCTTGATGCCGCTTCTATTGGGATTGAATTCGGAGGTGGACCTGCTTATGTGGTGGTCAGGGAAAACTTGATTGAATTCCTTAATGAAATTGAGGAGAAAAATATTAGATAAATTTTTATTTTTTTTTTTTTCGGCATTTATTCTGGTTTTGGATTTTTGATTGAGAATTCATTCCCTGGATACCGGGGCATTCATCTACCTCCGTGAATTACTTAAATCGTTTACTTATGTGGCAATCCAACTTCTATTCGATTAAAGTTCACGTTCTACTCTCCCCCTAAATGAATCGGAAATTTGTGAAGGTTGGTCTTCGCTTGATATATTAAAGATGTGAGTTCATATTTTCTGAAAAAAAGTGGCAAAGAAACATCTTGAACGACATCTGAACGATGAACGCAGTAAATTTATAACGGATTTGGATGTTCTTAATTTAAAAGAGTTTATGTGTGAATCGGATGCACGAACAGAACTCGAAGATTTCATAAAAAAGCATAAAACATCAATCTTTTTGGCAGAATTGACTCTTGGTTCAATAACTGAAGAGAAACGGCCAGTGGGATGCTCCTCGAAGATTCCAAAGCCATTGGTATTTTTCTACCACCTTGAGTATTAGTTCAGGGGAGATTCGTGGCGATGTAGAGAAGATTGAACGGAAAAGAAGGAAAATAGAGGTATTTCTATTCTGTTCTGAATCTCTAATACATATTCTTCATTACATACCGGGCAGATCATAGCAGGAACGGATCTGAAAAGAAACGCAACACCATTTTTCTCATATGCGACAGTTGTTAAACCATCAACCGTTACCCCTTCATTACATTGAATACATTTCATTTACCCCCATATCCAATGTCCGGAGATGCTTAATCCATCCTATCAGACAATCCTGAAACATTCCGGACAGGCTATCTCAAAAAAAAGGAATTTACGTACTCTCTTCAATCTCTGAAGTGAGGTATGCATACAATAACACTGCAACCACAGCTCCGATAATCGGACCGATAACATAGATGGGAAAATATATCCAGAAATTTTTCCCACCCAGTACAAGATCAACCAGATATGGACCAAAGGTCCGTGCCGGATTCAGTGATGCTCCTGCAATATTCCCTGTGGCGGTTATTATACCCCCAACGGTAAGACCAATAATTAACCCGGCAAACCCTGGTGGAGCACGAGTATCTACAGCAACCCCCATAATCACGAGCATCAGCAGAAATGTTCCAATAGCTTCTGCCAGGATAGCCTGTTCATATGATATTCCTGGAAACGGTGCAGTTGCCCCTAATCCTCCAACCAGAACTGCATCCATGCCGACGGTCGCTGCAAAAAGCAGACTTCCGAGAACTGCACCCAGACACTGTGCAATCACATACGGAATAATCTCCCCTGCTGGAAATCGTTTCGTTACCCCAAGGGCTATGGTCACCGCCGGATTGATATGACATCCGGATACTCTCCCAAGAGCATAGATACACCCGGCGATGGCAATGGCAAAGGTCATACCGATAGCAAACCAGTCACCAAGGCCGCCAAGTGCACCGATTCCAATATTAAAATCGGTAGCAGGGTTTGTACCCTGTGCAATCATCAGGGTCATAGCCGCTGCACCGGCACCAAAGTATACCAGAATCCCGGTTCCCACTCCTTCTGCGACACATCGTTGTAACAGTGACATTTTTACTCCTTCTTATATGCAGCAGCACATTCCGGACAGAGAATTCTGAGCAATCGTTTTCCGGTCTTTTTTACCGGGAAGGGATATCCTCCCTCCATGAGATCAATATCTTCCCGGATAACATGGTCCATGCATAGTCCCATTCCGCAGACAATACAAATCCCAACTGCATCGGTATTCTTTCCTTCTTTTGCACACACGTAACACTTCATTCTCAACCTCTGGCTGATTACACGGCTTCTTTCCACTGGCAGTAACAATGACGGAAATCCATCAGTGCAGCTGATGCACAATCCTTGCAAATCCGTGCCGGAGCTGCAACCGTCTCTTTATGAAGAGCAATAATATTCGTCATTAAGGTAGCAGTCACCGGCTCACTGGTCAGGAGACAAGGATAATCGGCAAGTCGCATCATGGCAGACATGCGAACGGTCATGGCACAGGCAGGATAGGCATACCGTTGTGGGTTCATGAGAACATCATTTTTATGAATCGGGGAGAGATCAACCGGCAATCCACCCACTTTCGGCGAGGGGATTCCTTCGCCACTACTCTGCATCCGACGTGCTTTATCCAGGTATTTCCATCCCCGATAAATCATGTCCATGAAATCACAATTGTGGAGCTCTACTGCAGCACTCCGGGTAGGATAGAGCTGAACATAATTATGATACCGTTTCGTGAGAAGGTCCACAATCATAATCGCGTTGAACCCATCAAGTTCCAGAATATATTCAGCCGCACAAGCAGAAGCACCGGTTGCAAGACCAAGAAGATCATATTCATTTTTAATCTTCCCTTCTGCTTTCTTCAGAGTGGATTCCATCACCGCCGTAGTTGCCTCAATGGCAGCCATGACAACATCGTCCTTACACATATTGAACGTGGATTGTGAGATATGATGGGCGATATCACCGACACAATACGCCGGAATGGTAACGATATTCCCATAGTGAACACCCTCATCCATGGCAGCCTTTACCACAGGGGCCATCTTTGTGCGGTATGACTCCATATATTTTCGGTGATCAAAGGATTTCTGACCAACAGAATCCATAAGTTCAGCCTGCGCTTTTACCGGGTGTTCATAAATCGCCTGCAGCATACCGATTTCTTTTTTCACCGCTTCAGTGAGCGATTCCCCTTTCTCAACTTCATGAGCAAACACATCACCAATACCATACGATGTGTTCATCCCCCATGATTTTGCCGCAAGAATTGCCTGTTTATGATCCGCCGGAATATTAGTCTTGGTCAGAATCCGGTTCACAACATTACTGGTCGAACCAGGTATGAGGGCAAAATCCACAACACATGTCGGACCGTAAAACCCTCCATATCTCCGTGCCGATTCACGACCGATTAGTGACTCAGATTTCTTAATTGCTCCAACAAAGGTCTCAACACTTTTTGCAAATTTGGGATCTTCCTTGCAGAGAATTTCCAGAATGACCGGAGTCTGATAATGCTCTACGAATGGATCATCCTCGGGTCTGATAGTCTTCGTAAGGTCTTTTAGAATGTCAAAATGTGCCTTTACAGATTCGGTATGTAATTGAAATACCGAGGGAGACTGATCTGCAACGGGTTTCATCTTCTTGACGGCGTCAAGATAGGGTTGTGCATCGTCAATTACGAAATTCTCCCCGCGTTTTTTCTTTACAGTCTCTACATCGGCATGTTGAGCCGCCATGGCCTCTTTGATCATTTTCTTGTGGAGTTCAGACATCAGTAACACGTCCTGGTAATTGTGCCAGCCTCCGGTGATCCATCAGCTGTATATGTTAGCCATCACTGGATGAGTATATAAAGGTGAACGTCATGAATTTTTATTCAGTAAAACTAGAGTGAATGAAGATTGGGATTGTCAGTGATGGACAGTATGGTGAACGGGCATATGAGCAGATTCGGAAATGGTTCCCTACCGAATGGATCCTGCTCCCGTTTCCTTCTTCTCAGGTCGTTGATGATATCTCCCTTTCTCTTCCCTCCTGTGATCTGTATCTCTCATATCTCCGGCACCCGGATATCGCGATGGAACTGGTGAAAACCGGTGTTCCTGTTCTCCTCGGCGTGAATCTCGGACCTGGATTTCTTGCCCAGGCTCGTTTGTATAATCCGGCGGTGATAGGACCAGAGACGATGTGTTCTCTCCTCCCGAATACTTCATTCTGGCAGATCAATGAGTATGCAAAAATATTTGGGAGGCCGGTTTTTTATCTGATTCTGGACGGAGACCGTATGGTCTGGTGTCATCCGATTCGTGGATCCCCGTGTGGTTCAACACAAGCTGCTGCCCATGAACTAAACGGACAGGAGATCGATCATGAGACGCTGAACCGGTTTGCCATCTCTATCGGCCATAACTGCAGGGCTCCCCGGTTTGGAAAGACCTGCGATAAGGAGAAGGCAGGAATCATCCATCTTGAAGCTCTGCTTGCTGCGATAAAAAGTGTAAATCCTGAAATGTGGGAGGGATGTATGCAGGCAATCAGATCCATCTGATCTTTTTTGAGTGATGTATCTGTATATCTGTTTTTTTATTACCGTTCAGGATATAAGGGAACGAATTATCCTTATTCTGATTGGATAAACGATCATACATTTCTGAAATCTTACTGGTTCCTATATATGTCATCAAGTTCAAATAATTTTGAAACACTGGTGAGAGAACCATGACAACAACTATCGCCTGTATCGGAGCCGGCCGGGTTACCAGAATCCTCCTTGAAGGCCTTGCCAGAAAGAATTGTCTTCCGAAACGAATCATTGTAACTGATACCAATCCAGATGTCCTGAAAAAACTTGCAGAAAAATTCCCTACCATCGAAGCAAAAAACCAGGTTGATGAATCGATGAGCAGCGCTGATTTTCTCTTTATCAGCCTTCATCCACCGGTGGTTGGAGAAATGCTCCATAACATTGTTCCTTTCCTTGGAGAACAGACCACCATCGTATCTTTGGCACCGAAAATAAAAATTGCAACCATAAACCAGTTCACCGGAGCATCACGTCCTGTCATTCGAATGATCCCAAATGCTGCCTCATATGTGAATGAAGGATACAATCCAGTGGTATTTGGGTCGTCTTGTCCGGAAAATATACGGAAAAAATTCACTGAACTCATAGCCCCCCTCGGACAGATGCCTGAGGTTCCTGAAGAAACTTTGGAAGCATATGCAATTGTATTTGTTGTCCTTGAAGGAGAAGGGATCATCACTTCAGGCATAATAAATCATGAAGTAAAACCAATGCACATGGTTTCGGTAGGTAAAGCGGAAGATCGGGGCATTCAGTGTTCAAAGCGAATGATGCTCCTTGGGATCCGGGAAGATGTATGATGTGAGATTATGACAGGAGTAATCCGGGCAGAAGGTCTGACCAAGATCTTTGGAAATAACAGAGTAGTGGATCACATCTCATTTGAAGTGAGCGAGGGAGTAATATTCGGGTTCCTTGGACAGAACGGTGCAAGAAAAACCACGACCACACGGATGCTTACCGGAGTTCTTCCTTCAAACAGCGGGACTGCGACCATCCTTGGATATGAAATCCGGTATATGTGAAACAGAGGTTTGGAGTGGTTCCGGAGACCTCGAATGCATATATCGATCTCTCGGCCAAGCAGAATATGATCCTTATGGGAGAACTCTATAATCTCTCAAAACCGGATATATTAAGGCGTACTGATGAATTGTTAATCTCCGGCAATATTTCCCTGGAGAGATGCCTGCCAGGGGTCAGGTGCTTGGATAGTTCTCTCCGTTGACATATATCGTAGATATTGTCCGGTATTCGTTCACAAATACGAATTTTTCCTAATCTATAGTGATTTCGTGGTCCTCATCCTGTTTACCATTGCAGGTACCTGGCTGACAATGTATCTTCATAAGAGACTGATGCCAGGGTGATTATAAAAACAAATTTATAATCCGGTATATTTATATCAATCAATATTTCAATAATTATTGAATCATCCTTAGGTATACCCAGTACTGGTCTCAAACCAGAAACGTAATGGTTAAAAAAGAAGATAGAGTAGTAAAATGATTATATCAATAATACATTCCAGATCCAGGATTCATATCGGCGCAATATTCTTTTGCTTGTTATTTCTTCTTTTCTGCGGAGCATGTACTGCAGATCCTTCAAACTCCTCGTCAATCTCTTCTGATTCATCAGCGATACATTTCTTTTACAGCCCTCTCTGTTCCTCCTGTCATAAGGTTATGCCCTTTATTGAGGAATATGAGACAGCCCATCCGGACGTTCGTATCCAGTATCACAATATCGGCGACAACCAGGATGACATTCTCCTGTTTGAGACATTCAGGAAGATACATCAGGACAAATCATTATTCGTCCCGGTTATTTTTATTGGAGAGGAGGCCCTCATCGGTGAAGAGGCGATATTTTCAGATTTTGAGCAAAAGGCCCAGAAGATTGAGAATCATGAAGCACCTGAATTTGTGGAAAATAGTACTCCGGGTTTAGAAACCATCACGGTCAATCCAGTAATCCTTTTATTGGCAGCTCTTGGAGAAGGATTTAATCCATGCGGGCTTCTGGTTCTTGCTCTTCTGCTGGTCTCACTCATGGCATCAGACTCCAGGAAGACCATTCTGCTTGTCGGTTCGGCATATATATGTGCATTCTTCCTGATCAGGGTATTATCAGGATTTGCTATCTTCTCCGTCATTCAGATACCCGGAGTTGCACATATTTTTCTCATAGCAGCAGGAATTATTGCCATCATAGCTGGGTTGTTCCAGATAAAAGACGGCCTCGTGAAAAACCCAAAAGCACTCTTCTCTATCCCTCAATCAAAAAAGAGCTCCATATCAAAGTACCTGAAGATTGCAAGTGTTCCAGCTGGTTTTATTGTGGGTGCCCTGACAGGTCTCTATGGTATGGCCTGCACAGTCGGGATCTACATCTCAATTCTCGGAATGATCTATCAGGATTTCCAGTCCGGCTTATTGTATCTTCTTGCATATAATTTCGTTGTAGTTATCCCGCTTATTGCAATACTTCTCCTGGTCATCTTCGGGCTCTCTCCTGATAGACTGAATTCATGGAGAGATGAAAGGAAGAGTCTGCTTCGAATCATCATCGGTGTTATCATGCTCATCATGGGGATAATCATCCTGATGGATGTATTATTCTAAATATTTCAGCCATTGAATGGTTACAGGTATGCG
>NZ_JAIWNS010000184.1 GCF_020216685.1 Methanospirillum hungatei
ATGGTTCATGTCAGTTACAGGGAGATGGTTATCTTCCAGCAGTCATCCTGGCATTGCCCTCTGCACTGCTGTTTAGGTTTTCGGTGCGGGGGTCGCGTCCTGGTATCAATTGATGATGCAGCAAAGAGATCCACATCATCTGCTGCAAGCCCCAATGCTTCATGAGCCTTTCTGATGGCAAGACCTGGTTCGTTATTCTCCTCTGACAGGTGGGCAAGGATGGCACAATGGATAGACCGGGAAATCTCTGCAAGGACCGTTCCTGCATCCTCATTTGAGAGGTGCCCCCGTGAAGATGCAATCCTGCGTTTGAGAAATGCCGGATATGGTCCGTCTTTGAGCATCTGCGGGCAATGATTTGACTCAAGGATCACGCCGTCAGATTTTTTTATCATCTCCATCATGCCTGACGTGACAACTCCGGTATCTGTACAATAGCAGATACGCAGCCCTCCTTCTTCTATAAGGTACCCGACCGGATCGGTTGCATCATGCGAAACTGAAAAAGCCGTTACGGTAAAATCACCGATGGAGAAGGGATCACCTGGTTGGACCGATTGAAACGTGAAGTTTTTCTTAGTCTGGATCATCCGGTTTGTTGCATCAAGGGTCCCGCTCGTCCCATAGGCCGGCACTTTCAGAGCGTTTCCAAGAGGGCCGAGCCCTTTTACATGGTCACCGTGTTCATGGGTGATGAGGATCCCTTCGATAAGGTCACGGTTTCCCCCTCCCTCTGAAAGCCGTCCCTTCCGGTCTTTTGTGCCCAGGATCTCGCGTGCAGATCGGCCGGCATCGATGATAAGAGCCCCGGAGGTCCCTTCAATATATACACAGTTGCCCTTGCTCCCGCTGGCAAGGACTGTTATGTTCATACTCTACACCTTTTGGATTTATTGGTCATAAGATATGGTTTCATGAAAGAGGGGATGCACTTTTCAGGGAATAATCTCGCATCCATTATATTTTTCATGAGCGAAGGCTCCGATGCTGATCTCACCCCGGCTTATCATCCCGCGAACTTTCGGCACGATACCGGTGATCGCATCATATAATCCCCGAACGGTCTCACACACGAGATCAGCACCCTCTTTGGGCCAGGGTTTTACAATGGCCGAATAGAGGCATCTTCCTCCGCAAAAATCACGAATGTCACAGCTTTCACAGGCACCCGTGACCGGTATGATCGGCAGGGCGTTCGGAGATGCGGTCGTTATGGAGCCTGCATAAAAGTCTTTCATTCCGACCATGATAGGACATGGTGCGATATGCCCGTCCGTCAGGATAGTGTAATTTGCATACCCCGATCCGCATCGTAACCTGGTGGGCCGGCCGAGGAGCAGATCTTCAAGCGGATCAATGAACGGATACCACTTCGGAACTTCTCCGGTCTCTTTGATATGAGAAAGCCAGTCCTGCACAAGCTGATGAATACCGGGAATATATGACTCCCGTGCCCAGGTCTGAAAAGTTCTGAGTGAATAGTCATTCCAGAAGTTTGCATCTATCTGCCAATGAATCGAAGAGAACGAGTAATCCGGATTATGCGCAAGATATCGAACCGCCGACCTGATATCTGTCCGTTCGGTCACGGTCATCCGGGCGATGAGTTCATTTCTGAATCCACCTGCAATGATGTGGTGAATATTTTCCATAACCCGGTTATAGGTACCTTCGCCCCTCCCTTCATCGGTGGTTTTCTTATCCCCGTCAATGGAGATAAGGATGGTATCAAACCGGTTGACAATTTCAGGAGAAAGCCGGTGAAGAAGTGTGCCGTTTGTCTGGATCATGAATCGTGATACCGGCGCCTCTTCCATGATGGTCTGTATGAGGCCTGGGCGTAAGGTCGGCTCTCCCCCGATAAAGGTCAGGACCGCATCAGGATCCTGAGCAAGAAACCGATAGAGATCAGAGAGCTGAAAGGTTACTTCAGCAGGAATTGATTCATCTATGGTGATATCGCCGCAGTCCGTCTCGGGGGTATCAAATATTTTTCCCCGGCAATACTGGCAGACAAGGTTACAGGAATCAGTAAGGTAGAGATGAAAATACACAAAAACCAGTATATGTTTATTCTGATGATGCATGAATCTGATGAATCCGGCATCACGACACATAAATGTCTTATAACCATATGTCCATACCATTGAGTATTCTGATTTATGGTATATCGCATTCTTCTCATGGATGATGAACCGGCAATCTGTGAAATCACCGGAATACTCCTGAAAAAACTGGGGTATGATCCCACAATTGCGGTCACCGGGGAAGAGGCTTTGGCTGAGTATAAAAAAAGCCGTGAGAACGGGAACCCCTATGACGTAATCATCCTTGATCTCACCATACCTGGTGGTATGGGTGGCCGCGAAGTGATCTCCATCATTCGGGAGTCAGATCCTGACGTGAAAGTGCTGGTGTCAAGTGGTGATCTATCAGACCCGGCAATAATCTCGTATGCAGATTATGGCTTCTCAGGTGTCCTTGCAAAACCATATAATAAAGTCGGACTGGATCAGGCCATAAAATCGGTATTGTCTTCATAAGACTGATCCAAGGATACCATGGATATACATCAGGTCACTTTTTACTCTCGTCTTTTGGTGTCACACAGATTCTTCTCCTGTTCATAATTGTATTGCTCTTACTCATCGTTCATATCTGGAGAAGAGCAGATAAGCGTGCCCTTATGCTCTTTGAGTCCTGGAAAAGAGATGAGTTTGCCCGGTGGCAGACCTGGATACAGGAAGAGGCAAATGCCCGGGCAGATGTGCAGGCAGAGGCGAGGTACAGGGACTGGCAACGACGGGAAGAGCAGAAGGTTCGTCAGGATGCGATCCGACGATCCCAATCGGTCATCAGGGGAAAGATTACCGAGCATCTGATCCCCTGGTTCTCTGAGTTTTCGTATCATCCGTCTGATGCCCGGTTTTTAGGATCACCAGTGGATTTTATCGTCTTTGATGGTCTGTCAGAAGGATGCCTGAAAGAGATCGTCATCGTTGAAGTGAAAACCGGGTCTGGAGCTCTTTCCCCACGGGAACGGTCCGTCGCACGGATTATTGAGGAGGGGAAGATCCGGTTTGAAGTGATAAGAAAAGAATAGTTATAAAAGTGGCTTATCATCCATCATGAATGAACGAACCTGGAGGAGTATTAACATTTCTCCAGTAATTTATCAGGTCCCTGATGGTCTCAGCGAATTTCTCGAACTGAACCGGTTTGACAACATAACTGTTCACTCCTGATTTGTATGTCTCTCCGATATCTGCTTCCTGATCTGATGATGTGAAGACGACTATTGGAAGTGTTTTTGTTCGTTTGTCTTTTCTGATGGCTTTCAGGACTTCATGACCACTGATGAGGGGCATCTTCAGGTCAATGAAGACCACTGATGGAAGTGAACCAGGAGCTTCTTTATATGATCCTTTTCCATGGAGAAAATCCAGTGCCTCTCTGCCGTCAAGAAAAACTCTGACCTGGTCTCCCATATTAATCCAGTCAACCACATTCAGAAATAATTCAACATCATTCTGGTTATCTTCAATGAGAAGTATTTCAAGTCTTCTTTCACCTTTCGCTTCCATCTCTCCCCTGCACAGTAAAATAAAACGTTGTTCCCCTGCCCTTTCCTGATTGTACCCAGATTCTTCCATGGTGTCTGAGGATGATCCTCTTTACCAGTGCAAGGCCCACACCAGTGCCTTCAGCATCCGGAGATGGAGCAAGTCTTGAAAACACTTCAAAGACTTTATCTGCGTACTGCATATCAAATCCTATGCCATTGTCTTTGATATAATAGATTATTTCACTTTCTTTCTCATATGAACCAATCGTTATGTCCGGGACGGTATCCGGCAGAGTAAATTTTATACTGTTGGATATCAGGTTGTACCACACCTGTCTGATAAGGCCGGGATCGCCTTTCGAAGAGTGTATCTCTTTTATATGAACTGAAATATTTCTGGTTTCAGGCTGACTGGTCAGTTCTGTGATTACCCCCCGCACCAGTCCTGCCATGTCTATGTCAATTACCTGCAATGGCTGGCGTGCTGTCCTCGAAAACCTGAGCAGATCCTGGATGAGTTTATCCATGGTTGTGACACTCTCGCGGATCCTGGAGATCAGGTGCTTGTTCTCTTCATCCAGGTTTTCCCCTGCTTTCAAGAGCAGGAGGTGAGAAAATCCATCTATTGCACGAACCGGTGCCCGCAGGTCATGAGACACGCTGTATGCAAATGCGTCCAGTTCATCAAGCGATGCCTGCAGATCCTCGGTTCGTTTCCTGATAATCTCCTCAAGGTCAAGGTTCAATTTCTGAAGTGCTTTTTCGGCTTCTTTCCGAAGGGTGATATCCCGAATAAGGGTGACAACGGTAGTTACCTGATCGTCGGTAATAATTGGAATTATCTTGGTTTCGAGGTATATTGGTCGTTCCTTTCCTATGATCGTCTCATATACTGCAATCTTTCCTGATGAAAAGACAGCATCATATTCAAGATAATCTTTGTCGGTCAGATAAGGAAGAACAGAAAAGAGTTTCTTCCCTTCCACATGTTTATGCTCTTTTTGTAACTTTGTCTTTTTGCCCAGTTTCCACCCATTCCAGATCAGGATGGAGTGTGTCCTATCGGTGACAAAAACCCCGTCATCCATTGCATTGACCGTCTCCCGGTACAAAGAATCAGATGCATGGAGGCTTTTCTCAAGTTCTTTCACTTCTGTCAGGTCACGACCGACAGACTGGTATTCGGTAATTTCTCCGGTTTCTGAAAAAATTGCCTGGTCTATCCATTGAATATATCTTCTCTCTCCATTTGGAAGGATGATATGATGTTCATTCAGGTCTGTCGGATGCTGCCTGGTCAGCCCTGCGAGATGGTTTTTCAATTTGATCCTTTCATCTTCCGGAATTTCTGGAGAGAATTTTGTTCCAAGTATTTCATCGCATCTTTTTCCAAAAAATCTGCAATATGCATCATTCACGAAGATATGTGTCCCATCCGGAGTAAACCTGCATATAAACTCATTTTGTGTCTCAACAACACTCCGGTACCTCTCTTCACTCTTCTGGATCTGGTACTCCTTCTCCCGAACCTCCTGGAGCAGATGCCTGATATTCTCCTCTGCTTTGGTTCGCTGGTAGAGTTCACTCTTTACCTGTTCTTCCTGAATTTTTATTCTCTCAATCATCTTTTTCAGGTTTGATACCAGTCTGCTGATGGCTCCTTCAATCTGTTTGAGTTCCAGAATGCCGGTGTCTCTGATCTGGTGGTCCAGGTCCCCGTCTGCAATCTGGTTTAAATCCTGAATTAGCCCTTTCACCGGGTTTGAAAAGTATCGGGATGTCTTCCACACCGTAAGACCTGCGATAAGAAGGGTAAAAAGAAGGGTGGTTATGTATATTATTGAAATTTCAAGAATTTTTTCCTGGATCTCCTGTGTTGAATAGACTATCCGTCCGACAAGGTTCATCATCGGTGATGAGGGGTACCTCGTATCCTGGATGGAGAGATATATAATTGAAATGGCCTGTTTTAGATCTGGATCGTGGTAATATTGACTCTTTTTTTCAGATAGTACCCTGATGACGTTTTCCAGGATCTGCGGAGAGAGATTTCCATGGCCGGAATCTGCACTCCATCTGGTTACAATCTCTCCCTGGGTGTTGAAAAGTTCAATAGAGACGATATTTGGATTCAGTCGGGGTAGATTTTTTACTAATTCGGCATATGATGTCTCAGTCTCTTTTGGTATAAACTTTTGAAAATTTCTGCTTATTTCAAGCACATATTTTTTGTCAGGGGTCCCCTGGTATGCAAATTTCCGGTTTGGGGATCCTTTGACAAATCCTTTTACCGTTCTGTCAATGACATAAGCTCCCTCCTCCCTGATTTTGGTGAGTGTTTTAAAAAAAGAAGTATAATTACGAAAATTTAACAAGAGGTCAGGAGTATAGGTCGTATGAACGACTGTGCCATCAGCATCGATAATATAAAGATCCCACACACCTCCTATCGTTTCATTCAGCTGTGTTTTCAAAGAAGAGAGGTCGATCTTTGTAATATCACCACCTGATTCATTATAGGCTGCAAGGTACATATCCATCGCTTCTTTCATCCCTGGTTCAAATGAGTACTCATACAGGCGAATACCCCCGTCGATCCATATGACCGATTGCCGAAGAATCTGTTCAGAATGGTTCTGCTGGAGCGTGAAGCGTGATTCAATCTGGGTTCGTGTATCAATATACCAGAGTGTTGTTATCGAAAGGATGGACAGGATTAAGATAATCAGTAGTATTACCGTGAATCGACTGATAAGGGAACCCCCGCTCATCGGAGCCACCTGACGCATAGACATATCCCTTCTCTTTTATTATCTGGATTCATACTTTAGTAACACACGAACCGGCATGTTAGAATTCATTGAATAGCTGATACATGTTTTGGTTTGATTTTTTCATTTATCCCATTCTATAATTGGCAATTTGGCGTTATATTTTCAAAATGTCATGATATCATTTCTTATTTTAAAAAAAGCCGCTTTCAGGGATGCATGGCATATGTTTATCTGGGAGAAATTAAGGAAATGTATCTATGGTTGAGGATGGGGAATTTCTGAGCCGTATACGCGGTTTACTCAAGATTTACCCCAGAGGGCTTACAATTTCGGAAATTTCCCAGCGTCTGAAATGTAACCGGAATTCTGTTGCGAAATATCTGGAGATACTTCAGATTTCCGGAACGGTAGAGATGCAGCAGATGGGGGCTGCCAAGGTATTTTATCTCTCACAACGGGTTCCAATCTCCAGTCTTCTGGGCTTTACTAAAGAAGGAATTCTCGTCATTTCAAGTGATGGCAGGATAATCCAGGTTAATGAGCGGTTTTGCAGAATGTTTGACCAGGATGTCACAACAATTACCGGCACGTCATATCTGATGCTTCCACAGGAAATTTTGCGGGCATTTCATTTTGACACCTATTTTGATTCAGATTCAGAGACAGAGCATACCGCTGTTGTCACCTTCAGCAAGTATGACTGGAGGCGGTTCTTTAAAGTAAAATATATTAAAACCGTTTTTGACGACGGACGCTCCGGCCTTACCATTATCGTGGAGGATGTTACCCTTGAGACTGAGATGGAGGAGCGGCTTCGTATCAGTGAAGCCAGGTATCGCGGTATTGTTGAAGACCAAACCGAACTTATCTGCAGGTACAACCGGGACGGTGCCATTTCATTTGCGAATGGGGCATTTTGCAGACTGTTTCAGATGAATCTTACAGAAGCACTGCACCACTCCCTATTTGAATTCATGTATCCGGATGCAGCCCGGCAGATACAAGAAGGCATGCAGAGTTGTTCTCCCTTGTCGCCGGTTTTTGAATCAGAATTTGAATTTAAACTCCCTTCCGGGCGGACCAGGTGGTATCACTGGGTGTCACGGATGCTCGCTGATGATAACGGTGATATTCTTGAGTACCAGGGAGTTGGCAGGGACATCACCGAACGTAAGAATGCCGAACGGGAATTATTAATTAAAAGTCATGCCATGGACTCTTCCATTGTTCCCATTGCACTCCTCTCCATGGAAGGGTCTATCACCTATGTAAACAGGGCATTTCTGGAACTATGGGGGTATCATTCTCCTGATGAGGTTATCGGACTGCCTTTTGCGCACTTTGCCAAAGATATCGATGTCTCTGCTGCCTCATTCCTCTCTCAAAACCTGTTGCCTGAGGATCGATCAGGTTATGTATATGAAGTGGACGGGGTCCGCCGAGATGGATCCCAGATAAACTTATCAGTAACCATATCTGGTGTCACCGGTCCTGATCGAACCCCCATCTGTCTGATTGCCTATCTGTATGACGTCACCCACTGGGTCAGGATGGTCCGGGAACTTGAGATTAAAGATACTGCAATCGCACATTCCTATGAGGGTATGGCTATCATCACGCCGGATGATGTGGTGATGTATGCCAATCCCTCATTCAGACGGATCTTCTCCCGTGTCCCGGACGGAGCTTTGATCGGGAGATCCATTGAGTGGAGTTTAAGTTACTACCCTCAGATCATCGGCTCTATTCCGGATATCAGGGCTGCACTCAATGAAAAAGGGAATTTCACCCGGGTTTTTTCAGATACAGGGGAAGATGGTTCCTCGCTTGTGATACAGGTCCACCTTTCACGGGTATTTGATAAAACCGGAGTTCACCTGTGCACTCTCATATCGGCGCTTGACATTACCAGTCAGCGGACCATGGAAGAGTCCCTTGCACTCATGGTTGAGCAGCTGGAAGGGACAGTGGAACAGATGGGTGATCCCACCTTCATTATATCCCGTGATCGTATGGTTGTTGCCTGGAATGAAGCGATGGAGATCCTAACTGGTCTGAACAAACATGAGATGATCGGTTCACTTACGTATCAGGAGATAATCAGGAACAAAAATCCGTCTCTCCCCATCCTGGTTGACCTCTTTGACTTGTCACCAAAAGAGTTGATCCAGGTTTTTCCACAGGTCTCACGGGTAGGGAACAGTTTTTACACCGAAGCGTTTGTTCCAGGATTTCATGAAGGAAAAGGGACATATGTCTGGGCAAAAGCCTCTCCCATTACTGATACCTCCGGAAGAGTAATCGGGTATATTCAGACGATTAAGGATATGACAAACTGGAAACGTGCAGTGGAATCGGTTGTCGGAAAGACTGTCAGCTGATTCTAAAGTCCCAGTATCGGAAGAATATCTGAAAAGGAACTGATTGAAAAATCAGCAATAATTCCTTCTGAATACTCCGGTGGCAACCGGTTTCCATACTCTGCATGAATGGTGCACATACCTGCTTCTTTTGCCGGTCTGATATCATTGACCAGATTATCGCCGACTGCACATATCTGGTGAGGCTGAATCTTCAGAAGTTCTGCGGCATAAAGAAACATCGACGGGTCAGGTTTTTTCATCCCTGCCTTATCAGGAGTAACCAGGCAGTCGAAAAGATCAGCGGTCTGGATATGGATGAGCCGTTCTGTTGCATGCTCATGGCTTGCATTGGTAACAGCTCCGATCTTCATCCCTGCCGTGTGGATCTTCAGTAATGTTTCATATACTCCTGGGTACGCTTCAATAGCATCGATTTTTGCTTTTGTGTACACCTGAACTGCATGCATGAACACATCTGCGTCGGTGATCCCCTGTTCTGATAAAAATGACTGAATGGCTTTCGGGCTCTCAACACCATAGGGAGAGAACAAAAATGCCCGCACTAAGTCATCTGCTGTTCCAACTCCGACAGCCTGAACGACCTTCCTGCATGCCTCTTCTTTTGCATATCCAAAGTCATACAGGGTGTTATCCAAGTCTACCAGAACTCCGAGAAACCGGTTTCCACACCCCTGGCGAATATCTGTACCTGTCATGCTGCGTTGTATCTAACAGGATATCAGTCTTTGGAGATGATAAGCGATCTCATAGTGCTGAATCATGGTGGAGGGGGCTCTCTTATGGAATCAGATGTAATAATACAGTATGCCTCCGAGTGACCCGGTTCTCATCACCGAAACGGATCGCCGGCTATTATTCATCTCACTCTATGTGGCGGTTTTTTCTACCATGCTCGGGATAGGGATTGTCATACCACTTCTTCCCCGTTTTGCCGAAACCCTTGGTGCTTCCGGATTTGGGATAGGGATGATATTCTCCTCGTTTGCATTATCACGGGCCATTGCCATGCCATTCTTCGGAAGGTACTCCGATATCTGTGGCAGACGTCAGTTCATTATCATCGGTCTGCTCCTCTATGCAGTTTTTTCACTCCTCTATGTCCCGGCCGGATCAGTCCTTGAGCTATCCGGTATCCGGTTTCTTCAGGGAATTGCATCAGCCATGGTGTTCCCCATAGCAATGGCATATATCGGTGATATCGCTCCACCCGGAATGGAAGGACGGTATCTTGGGACATTTACCAGTTCACTCTTTCTGGGCATGGGTCTTGGGCCGTTTCTGGGGGGCATTGTAACCGATGTTGCCGGGATGGATACAGCATTTATATGCATGGCAGCGCTGACCGGGGTGGCACTCCTTACCAGCATCTTCTTCCTCCCCGGCTATCAGGGATCGCGAAAAGAACAGAGTTCGATACTTCATCTGCTCATTCATCCAGGGCTTCGGATTCCATTATTATATCAGATGATGAATGCATTTGCAAACGGAACATTCATGGTATTTATCCCTGTCATTGCCGCCCATGTCGGGAACCTCTCCGCAGGAGAGACCGGCCTTGTCATATCGGTATCAGTCCTGTCAACAGCTCTTTTGCAGAGAGTATGCGGATGGCTTGCAGATCGGTTTGATAAATACCTGCTCATTGCAACAGGGTGTCTTACGGTGGCTGTTGCACTGGCTCTGGTACCAGGCTTTGAAGGCCTCTGGTCATATCTCTTCTTTGCCCTCCTCATGGGGATCGGAGGAGGTATATCAGTCCCGGCCATGTATGCCCTGGTCACTATAACCGGCAGGGATGTGGGGCAGGGGGCAGCGATGGGAACGATAAATATGGTCATGAGCATGGGTATGATCATATCTCCCGTTGTCTGCGGATTATTTATGGATCAGACCGGGATCAGTTCTGTCTTTTATCTGTCTGCG
>NZ_JAIWNS010000185.1 GCF_020216685.1 Methanospirillum hungatei
ATATTTCCATCCCCTCCACCAAACCATACACCAGTCAGATTAAAAGGAAGGAGAATATAGGCCCTTTCCAATCCCATGAAACCGGATTCTTCAGACACATAGGTTGGCTGAAAACCGAGAGAAATCCAATCAGTATCATTCAGACCAGTATAACTGATTATCACCGGCATCTGCCCATATAAGATATCTGGAGTAATATCCACAGTTGTACCAGATACACCAGACATTAATACAAACACTAATCCAAATATTGCAATGAATGTCCCTGACTTCATTTTTCCACCCATCCAAATATATATCGTATTAATTATTAAAGGATAAAAATGTAACCCCAAAAATAATATCCCAAAAAAATTACTCGAGAACCTTCACCCACAGGTGCAGATCCCGGTAACTCTGGTTTATCCGCTCCATCCCCCAGACTGATCTATCCGGAACAGTCTCATTAAACAATAAAAACTCAACCCTATTGTATCCGATATCTGCCGCAGACAGATTATAGGGCAACGTCACAGTCTCATTATGAGGAACCGAAACAGATAACCGGTCGGTCATATTCATCCGGGTAATATACGAGATATTCCCAGAGTCATCGGTCTCCATGGTCATCTGATGGACTTCAATCGTATAGGTGATATTCCGGTACTCATGATTTCCAACCCCGATATACATCGGAAACTCTTCCCCGATGATCAGCCGGTCAGGGTAATCAGCCGCCATCCGCTTCTCCCCCAGGATGTAAAACTCTGTAAATTTCTCCCCTTCCTTGGGAAAGGCGATGACAAAAATAGTCGTCCCAATCGCTGCAATAATTGAGATCAGAAGGATGATAGAGAGTATTTTATCGGTTCTGTTCCCCTCGGTCGGAAAGAACTCCTCACGAATCCCTGTCATTATCTCATCTGCAGGGAACCGGTAACGGTCATCAGGATCAGTCATCGCCCGGCGCCCCTGGGCAATAAGAACCATGATAATCGTAAACAGGGAGAGAGAGATGATAATCGGGTCAAGCCTGATCCCCCAGGGAGTATAATTCAGACCAAGACCAATGAGAGGGACGACTGCAATGGAGAGACCAAAAGACAGGGCAATACGTTCGATAAGGTCCAGATCCCCATCGGTGGCAAACAGGGCCGCAATGAGGGCATACCCGGGTATGAACAGAACAAGGGGGAGTGCCAGAAGTACCCGGATAGGTGTTTCATTTAAAACCGGGACGTAGATACATGCAATCGCACCAATAAGCCAGAGGAGAATGACTTTCAGATCTGAAAAGATGCGGGTCTGAAGAAAGGATATGTAGAGTATATGAAGGACAGGACTGTCCCTGCCGGCCGGATGCACTTTAAAGTATTGGAACCAGTATTGTTTATAGCTGGATCATCGGAGTCATGTGGGGCAATCATACCCGATGGGAGGCAGGCATATGAAAAGAACAGGTACAAGACTTATTATGAGTGGAATACTGGTCATCCTTATGATTGGTATCGGACCGGTTCAGGCGTTTTCATCTGACCGGCTGGCAGTTGATCTGCTGGATGATGGTGATGCTTATATCGCATTCGAATACACCCTGAACATGGCTGAGCAGGTTGCAGTCTATCTGAAGATCGCCGATCCAAATGCAGAACTGAAAAAAGCACTCGAAGATATGTTCCATCATCCGGTGATGGTGGATGAAGTCACGAACAATTCAGCCCGGTTCAGGGTGAAGGCCTTTTCAAACATCACCGAAACAAACGGGTCGGTGGTCATGAAGACTCCGGAGATATCCTTTACCATGGCTGAGAAGGCACTGCAGAAGTACTGGTTTGCTCCTCTTGTCCAGGCAGATTATTCTGCGGAGATTGCAACCATCACCTATCCGGACGGATATGTAGAGGAGTTTTTCGATACGAATAAAATCCCGGCAACATCCAGGACCCTTTCCTGATTTTACAGGAGAAGAGTAAATATCATCTCCACCGAATCGCCTTTTTTTACCGGAACACACCGGTCAACCTGAACCGGCCTATTCAGTCCTTCTGCAATACAGGTAGCAAAGAGGCTGCAGATAACACAGGGACTCATGGTGCAGCAGGCCGGGGACTCACGGGACACTGACCGGCATCCCTCATACAGCCGATATCCTTCCATACGGATATGAACACCGGTATCTGACCAGGTCACCTGAATTTTACCGGCGACTTCCAGAACATCAACGGCTATCTCATGCAGGAGGGTAGAGAATTCATCCCGTGTTTCGGGTATGGTGAGCTGATTGGTCTTTTTCAGTTCCTTAAGCAACGGGATGCATACCGGCGGTAAGAGCAGCCCTGAAAAGCCCTCCCCGGAGACAAAGACAGACCCTGCCACCGGTTCTCCGGTATACCGGGTTACGGGGATCAGATGCATGACACCGGTTGATTCTGTCAGGCCCTGAGGAAGAAAGCAGGATAACCCGGAGAGCCCAAGATCCGCAGCAACCGTGCATGTATTTATAGTCCCCTGAACCTGCAGAAGTGAGACAAATCGTTCATCAAGTGAATCCGGACGATGAAACACCAGGAGCAGGATTGCAGTCAGAAAGAGGATGACAGCAGACACAAGAAGTGCTGCAGAGATGATATCCTGTCTTCCGGTGATACTGACAACTTCGGCACAAATGCCTGCAGTCAGGAGGAGAACGAAGGATCCATATACATACCGACCAGGAGATGGGAGTTTCATAATTTATTCCCTCCTGCATGGTAGATCATCCGGTATTCATAGAGCAGCAGGGCAAGAGCAACAAGACCGGCAAGGAATAGTACCGTAATTCCGGGTAGGAGTGTGTGCTGTATCATCCTTGACATGAATGCCAGGAGACTGATTCCAAACGTCCAGAGAGCAAGAAGGAAAACCCCATTCCGGTTCTTCAGAATATCAGGCTCATTCAGAAATGCTCCCGTAATAAGGAGGGCGGAAATCACCCCCAGAACAGGAGCGATAAACCAGAGAGCTATAGCTGCACTTTCGCCCAGGCAAAATCGGAAGAACTGGTGAGACGCTGAATGCTGCCTGATTAATCCGATTATGAAATACAATACAAATAGAAAGATACCAGCATATATTTGCACATCTGGGAAAAAGAATGCATAAACTCCCAGGAAGATGATGAGAATGCCAGATAGAAGAGAGAACAGCCGTAAACTCGTCCGGGCCATCAGATCACCTCAACCGGTTCCCCACGGAGGGAGAAGAGACCCTGAGCCCGGTGATCAGTCCCTTTCGGGGTTCGTATCCGGAAGGGAATGTTCTTTCTGCCTGCAAGTGCTGCTACCTCCCTGATATGACTCATATCTCCGTCACAAAGTGAATACAGAATAATCTCATGAAAATGCCGTTGCATAAGGATAGTGTTCATGGCGTGGGCAAATCTGGTAGTTTTCACTTCCTGCATATGCTGTTTCCTGATCTCCCGAACCCTGGCAAGGTATGACCGCTCGTCCCTGGAAATTTCCGTCCAGTCCATCGATAACGCAGCTTTATCTATCTCCTTTCTCATATCTGATCGCATCATGAACCGGAACAGATGAAATGTCCGGGGGATAGGGTGGATTCTCTCACGGATTATCGTCAGACAATGGGCCATATCATATCCCTCATAATACAGATCACTCATATTCGGTCCTGATATCCCTATAAGACGAATCGGTTCCTTCTTCGCAAGTTTCGACTCCACATACCCCGAAATTGAACTGACCATCCGTGAAAATGACTGTATATCGATCTCCTGTCCGCTATCCGGGAGATCCACGATGACCATGGGCATTTCATCAGCAGGGGTTGCATACTCACGGATATAGAGAGTACCCCGTTTTGCCGATATCTTCCAGTCAACATGCCGGATGTCATCTCCGGGGAGATATTCCCGAAACTGTCTGATTGAATATCCTTTCACCGGTCCGATACGTTCAAGATCCTTTCCTGACCCCCGTTTTTCAACCGGACCAAATAATGGCCAGGGTTGTACCTGCACTGACGGAGTGGATGATTTTTCCGGGCGAAGGGGGAGGGAACTTCTAAAGAACCGGTTCTGTATCGTGATAATGCCCCCTTCATGGCATATGGTTCCATGATAGTGAGGGATAAACCGGTAGGAGAGAGTGAGTGTCTGTGATCCGGCACTATCAGTCCAGGTCTGATCCTCCCCAGACTCCAGACTACACAGTGAGGGAATAGTGTCCTGGTATCGAACCTGGTACCCGCAGGGGAGGAACAGGGAGATGGTGCATTCAATGGTATTACTTCTCCCCTGCCGAATGAGCGATTTTTCCATCTTCCATGAACCGCTGATTGTCCGGTAGGTTTTTTCAACCGTATGAAGAAATTGAAGACAGAGGCCCATGAGCAGTAGTCCGACTGACGTTCCTGCCATGAGGAGGACTGGATCATCCAGGATAATGGCAAGAAAGATGAGGATGAGAAAGACTGCAAGCAGACCCGTAGAGCAGGGAGTGAGCTTCACCGGTTACGGCACCTCAATACGGTCCATGATATCCCGGATAATATCTCCCGGGCGAACCCCTTCAATCTCCGCCTCCCGTGTGAGGTACAGCCGGTGAATCAGAACAGAGAGGGCGATTTTCTTCACATCATCCGGAATGACATACGTTCTGCCGGCAAGAGCCGCGGCACCTTTTGCCCCTTTTACAAAAGATATGGACGCACGAGTGGATGCTCCAAGCCCGATATCCGGATGGTTCCGGGTAGCAATGATAATATCCCTGATATACCGGTGGATTGGATCCTCCATCCTGACCCTCGATACCCGCTCAATGGCTCTCTGCAGACCTTCCGGTGATGTAACCGGCTGAAGCGTTTCTGCAAACCGGTTCCAGGTCAGAGTTCCGTCTGAAGCCCGTTTGATCACCGCTAACTCCTCATCAGGACTGAGCGGAGAGAGGCCGATACTAAACATGAACCGGTCACGCTGAGCCTCAATGAGGGGGAATGTTCCTTCAAGTTCAAAGGAGTTCTGGGTTGCAATTACGATGAACGGACGGGGTACCGGGAGGGTTATCCCATCAATGGTCGCCTGCCGCTCACTCATAGCCTCAATAAATGCCGACTGAGCCTTTGGGTGAACCCGGTTCATCTCGTCTGCGAGCAGGACATTGGTAAAAACCGGCCCCTTTCGAAGGTTGAATTCACATGACTGTTGATCATAGATGCGGACTCCGATCATATCAGCCGGCTGTAGATCAACGGCTCCCTGAATCCGTGCAAACTCACACCCCGTCACCTTGGCAATCGCCTTTGCAATAGTAGTCTTCGCAGTCCCCGGGAGCCCTTCTATTAAAATATGACCCTCAGCAAGGAGGGCTATCAAAATGAGTTCAATGAGATCCTGGTTTCCGACGATAAATGGAGAAAGAGCGGAATCAACGGCAGTATGAAGTCGTGCAAGTGCAGAGATATCCTCCTCATCTCCAAAATAATCAATGGTCTGATCCATATCACGGTCAGTCATGGCTTTCAATACATCCTATCATTTATCTGCTCTTCTTTACATCATCACCGGTTCAGAACCGATATCTGCAAATCCCGGAGGTCTCTTTCTGAAAAGAAATACACAGGCCAGGAGGGAGACCAGAACTATCATGGTCTTTATAAAGGAATCCAGCCGAATATACCGAAGTAACCACCCCGAACCACTCTGATCCGCTGTCCGGCTGTGAATCTGTTCAATAAGAAGGATTGGCCGGTACTGAATGCAACGTGATAAAAACTGACCATTCCCATACTCTGATTCAACTCCGGACATCGAATTAATAAATACTCCCGAATCAGAGAGGACAATGATCTCACCTTTTCCTATCTGTTCATGTGCAAGAACGGTATATCGTCCAAATGACTCATCAGATGAGATGCGAAAATCATTATTGGTATCAATCCAGCTCATAATACTCGTCTGTATCAAAGGAGTTCCCCCGGTCAGGGGTTTTGCCTTGTCAAGGACAAGCGAGCCAACGCCACTGGTGAGAGAATGCTCCTGTACCGGGCTGGTGATCAGGATTGCGGAGTTGTTATATGCCCGGTCAATCCCGGAAAGATATGAACTCCCTATCCGGATGGAACTCCCAAGGCCAGATAAGAGGCTGTTTCCTGCATCGGTCTCATCTGCAAGGAATACTGTATTCCCGTTCTGTAGAAATGTCCGGATGATCCTCATCTCCTCATCTGACCACGTTCCATTCGGTGCAATTATCAGAAGAGTCGCATTCTCCTTCATTTCCAGAGCAGGGATATGAGTGATCATCTCAGTAGTATGACGATCCAGCCGGGAGAAGAATTCTGAACTCCCGTTCCAGCCGATATTATCCTGTGAGAATTCCTGGGTATTCGTGATAAGAAATATCCCCAGGATAAGAAGGGTGATACATATCATCAGTCCGATGATGAAATTACCCTTCATCTCTCCTCTCCGGACATGACTTCCTGACTCTATCTGCTGCGTGTTTCAGACCTTCCATACAGCGAAAATCCTGACATCCCCCATACCTTATACGTTCATACCAACCAATAAACCGGGTAAACCGGGCTTTACATACCTCATCAGGCAAAGCCCCTGCAATCTCCCGTGGGGTCATAAACGGTGATATCTGAAATACCTGATGACGGGACAGGGAGGAGAGCACTTCCAAATAAATTCTCCTTGGTAATTCTTCAGGACCGGGGGGATACTGCGCTGCAGGGATGATAGCCGAATCAATCATACCATCATCTGCATCCCCGCCAACCCATTGATCCGGTGTATCTTTCAATTTAGAGAGAACTTCATCCTGGCTGTCAAATCTCTGAACTATCCCCTTTCGCCAGAAGTACCAGATAGGAATTGTAAAGAGAAGAATACCCGGTAGTACAAGTATCCACGGTGGGATAGAGCCGGCCTTTGAACTGGTGACTGACGTGATACGGTTTCCGTCAGATTCAACGATATAATGCTGACTTTCTGATGGAAGCAAGGGATATGACGGATCATCAAACCGGGTGAATACATGATACGTTCCTGCAGAGAGCGGCATCGTCACCAGGTACGTCCCCGCTACATTCGTCATGACCGTATCACATACCTTATCCTGAACAAGGATGCTGACCGGAACATCCGGAACCGGGTCACGTGCAGTCAGAGTGCCGGTCAGATTAACCGCAGACATACCTTTTACCGGGAGTACCCGAAGTCCAAGCGTGGTTTCCAGGGATGGTACGACGATACGAGACGGTTCAGAGATCACAGCGCCCCATCGGGCGGTGAGAGTGTGTTCTCCTGCGGAGATAGTATGGATCTGCACCGTTGAACGGAATTCACCAATGTCATCGGGTTTTAATTCCAAAAAAGGATTATTGTCCAGATTAATAACGACCGGCCATGAGCGATCCTGTGATCCTGCAATAAATCCATATACATTGACCTTCTCCTGAAATGTCACATTATTGGGTCCTGCCAGGAATGAGATAAAGGGTGATCCGGCATCTGCAAACCGGGTAGTTCGGTCACGTTCATTCTGCCGTTCTGCAACCATTCCGGTGAGTGTATCAAATTCAGTTCTGCTTCTCATCACCGGATCGGTATTTACTCCAAGGGCATTTCCCCGGGAAGATAAAGAATCGGTTACATCCGCATACTGGTTCTGCAGGGTCTGAATTCTGTTCTTCAATGCCTTCCCCTGGAGTCGGACCTTGGTTACGGAATCAGGATCCCCCTTGTCCTGATACTGAATCTCCAGTTTTTCAAGAGACTGCAAAGATTCCGATGTCGATACGAACTGGGAGAGCATATCCTTTTGCTGGCCTGCATCCTGAGCAAACCGGGCGATTTCACTCTCATTCATATCCAGTTTGATGATGAGGTTCTGAAGATCATGGTACCGGCTCGTATACCGTGCAAGATCTGAACTGGCTGACTCGAGATCAGATTTTCTCAAAGTGACGGCAATCGTCCCGCTATAGTCCAGAAGTTCCTGCATCAGGGGGAGAAGATCGGTAGAACTGTTAAATGCCTGTTTTCTTAAGTCGCCGATATTCATATGATATCCGGTCTCACGGACACCCTTCTCAGCAGGATATAAAAGTGGCTGCATCCCATTTCCGATAAGAAGGCCGGCGACAAGGAGGCAAAGAGAGGCATATACGAGATAAAAGAGATGCCGCTTTCCCTGGCTATTCACCCGTATAATATCACCCAGACCTTCCGAAGCACAATAATACCAAAAAGAACAGTCCCGGCTCCTGCAATGATCATGATCATTCGCACATATCCGGGACGGACATACCGGGCATCGATGAGTTCGGCAATGATGAGAATGCCAATGAGCCAGAGAACAAAAAGAACCTCGATATCAAAGGAGCCGGCCAGGAACATGAATATAACGATAATCATAAGCCAGGTGACCATACATCCAATTATCAGGGTTTTTTTTGATATCGTCATGGGAGATTGTTTCCAGGTGTATGGCTGTTCCGTGAATTCACCGCACCTGCTTTCATGCCATGTGGGATTTTTCATTCCTCATATCTCTTTCCTTCGAAAAATATTACCCGTTTTCCAGATGAAAGAAGTAAACTATTTATATCATATTGTATTATATTCAAACGATATATATTTAGATCATGATGCATGCAGGACGGGGGGTCCGGAATTCATTATGGTGTGTTCTGATCAGGGACAGAGTAATTTCGAAATGCTCAAAAGTGATGCAGGTGAACATCTTACAGGGAATGGAGGGGGCTTGTACGTGAGAGTCCGGTTCCAGACTCATATCCTGTGATATTATGAATCCATCACATGAGCCATGGTGCTTTCAGGGAGAGATTACTCCGGCATGTGATGATCTCTGGTACCATTCCGAAATCAGTTCAAATAATCATGATTTCTTATATCACACTATACCCTCTTCTTTTAGATATCAGTTTTGTCTTGAAGAAGATTCCGGACCACTTCCTATCAATCCATTTTCATCCACTGCAGTCCTCATCCCTGCATACAATGAAGGGCAGATCATCGGTTCGGTTGTAACTGAAGCGCGAAAAATTATCCCAATGGTAATTGTTATCGATGATGGGTCCGCTGACAATACCGCTGAACAGGCATCCGGTGCTGGGGCTGATGTCATTCGGTTACGTGAGAATCAGGGGAAAGCAGGGGCAGTAATGATCGGATGCTCCTATGCAAAGAAGCTCGGCATCGAAACCATCATTCTCCTTGACGGTGACGGGCAGCATGATCCGAGGGAAATACCGGTTGTTGCAGCTCCGGTCATGGCAGGAGTTGCGGATATGGTCATTGGTTCACGATTCATGGGAGAGAAGAACCAGATTCCCCGGTATCGGATCGCCGGCCAGCAGATTCTGAACGAAGTCACCAGGCTTGCATCCCGGATTGCCATAACCGATTCACAATCCGGTTTTCGGGTTCTTGGTAAACGGGCACTGGATAACCTGAACTTCACATCTAAAGGATATAATCTTGAATCAGATATGATCACCCATTTTGCTTCGATTGGTATGAGGATGGTTGAGGTTCCGATTACCGTCAGATATGATGTGCCAAATAAGCATAAGATGAATCCCCTCCGTCATGGGGCAGGCATTATCTCCCATTTACTTGTAAATATTACCAGAAGCAGTCAGATCCTCTCCAAAGTCCCGTCAATGACCACGCTCATCTTTGGGGCCGCAATATTCTTTGCTTTTCTTTCAGGGTTATTATTCAGACCGTTTATTGAGATTCATCTCCTTTCCATCGGTCTTTTTACTATGATCATGGGAAGTTACGGGTTCATATACCAGTTGATTCATAGAGGGTGAATAGAAGGTTTGATTATGAGATGGGATAATGCACCCCACCATAAAAATATTTCAACATTTCCACATCATCTCCATGAAAAAGATGGTGTCAAACCTTCTTCAGAACCATCATTTCCAGAAATATTACACAAAATTGGTAGAAAATAAGAATAAATTAAAGAATTTTATATTTATTAATGATAAAGGCTGTTGCATATTTCTAAATCTTTAGTACATGGAAGTAAAATCAGAAATTTCATCACAATACTGGATCCATTCGTATGGAAATTGCCCTCTTTGGGAAACGACATTTCTGTTATGAAACAGCCACGATAGAGAATGAAAAAATTTCAACATGAAATGTGAATCGTTACTCAAATAGAGATATGATGGAAGAGTATGTACAATAAGAGCAGACTTGAAATATAAAGATAATAAATCAGAAATCAGGAATGCAAAGGACGGATCATTGTTCCCACCTGAACGAATCATAAGTATGATCCAGACAGAGGGATTGGATTGTAATGAGGCACGTCAAATATTAATTACAAAGGGAATAAGGGATTTTTCCGAAACTATTCATAAAATCAGGGATAAATAAATTTGAACATCCGAATTTGTCCCCGTCTTATCATGTACTCTGAAATACGGCTTTGTAGTTGATGAAACTTTTTAGGGCGGGCGATAGAATTATACAATTATTATATATAAAAGGTAATTGTTAATTTTATAATTAATAAAAAAATATACTTATAGATGGATTCTATTGAGGTTTTTTATTATAT
>NZ_JAIWNS010000186.1 GCF_020216685.1 Methanospirillum hungatei
AATTATTGAGGTAAGAAATGAGGATACCAGTATTTTCTTAATGGCCATAAGCACCTCATCAGACGCAGAACCGGTAATAAAATTAATGATGATATTTGAATCGATAAGGTATCTCATTGCCTTTCCCATTCATTTATAAGATGTTTGATCTCTTTCTCAAGATCCTCAGATGAACCTGTATATTGCACAATTCCAATATAATCCGCAGGATCGAATTTCTCCTTATTTGTTATTTTTCCCATAATGATCTGTGCAATATCATCACTCCATGCTGATATTGGAATAACAACATCTGTTCTATTTCCATTTTGATCATATAAATACCGAATCTCTGACGCCTGGCCCATATAACTTTAATACATACTATTAATTTAAGAAATGATATGTTTTGTTGCCGAAAAACTGAAGAATCATGTGTTCGGATTGCTTCGTGAGTATAATGAGAAGATCTCTATGTCTCTCAAAAATTTGGTGATATGAGTACAAATTTGCGATTAGACAGGCTTTCAGCACCAACAGATGTCGCAATATTTTCCTTCCCAATAATGATGGAATTATGGTATCTTCGTTAGCTGCCGATTTTCAGTCACCTATAGTGTAACTCTGCACGAAGGATCTATAGCAGAATGTTTGGATGTCTTCCATGATGTCTTCGGGTCATGGATCGCTCTCTTTCGTCAGTGCCTGGATGATCCCGATGCTCTAATCCTTCGGATAGGGATTGCCAGATGGTCACTTCGGTTGGGGTAAGACCGACAGATCAGACGTTGTTCAGATTATACAGGAGTGCCCGGTCGTTAAACTTCTTGCGGAGGAAGATCTATGGGACTGGAGATGGGAGTGGTTTTGTTCAAAAGGAGAGGTTATGAGAATCCTCCCACATTGCTGTTTCCTTCCATGCAATAATTCGCGGTGTTACCAGCTTCACAATCTGGATCTCCACTTCCAATAATACCACTTCCCCCGGTATTACATACTGGATTAAATCCTGAAACCGTTGGTCCAGCAATGCACATTCTTCCTTTATCGATAGAGGTTGGAATTCAGTGAAAATTTATAACACCCTTTCATTTTATTGGATAAATAATACATTTTCAATATCAGAAAATTCTCTGTCTCCGGTTAAAAATGGAATTTTCAATGATAATGCAATGGTGTAGCCTAATGCATCAATAAGTGAAAGAGTTTTCCCGTTTCCATTCATCTTACGCCGAATCAAAGAAGCATTCAGATAATCAATATCATTTGGGTGATACAAATGGACATGATTTCTTATTTGAGAACAGATATCAAGAGCTTTATCCGGGTAATCGCGTGAAATTGCATAGGCACATTCGTATAAATTAAATTCAGTTGTTGCCAATGCACCTTGTGAATATTCAAAATATACAGGTTTTCCTTTTATTATTTCGATGAGAGCATATGTATCTGCAAAAAATGAACTCATTTAATCTCTCAGTTCATCACAGAGTTCCTGAGTGTTGATTTTCCAATTTTTTAATAAACCAAATAACGGTTTTGAAGACGAATCAGTATACTGGATATGTGCATCAATAATAACATGAGGATGAGTTTTTTTATTAGAATCGGGAATTTTGTTATTCATATTATTCAATTTGAATTGATAATTAAAAATACTTCTTTCACTTTATGAGGGCCATTGAGTAGGATGATGACTACCATATTTTCAAACTATACGACCTTTTGATAAGGAATCTAGATTTTTCGTTGTTCTCTGATATGGATAATTATATTGCTAAAACAGCATTATTAAGGATAAACGGTCATGTGTGGGCAAACCCTGCCCGAACGATCTGATCACAGAATATTTTGATATCTTCGAGAACATCTTCTGGTAGGGGATCGAACTCTTCGGTCAGTGCCTGGATGATCCCATCCCGGTCTTTTCCTGTAGAAAGGGACTGCCAGATGCTAACTCCGGTAGAGGTGAAACAGACAGATCTGCCGTTGTCCGGGTTGTACAGGAGTGCCCAGTCGTCAAACTCCTCGCGAAGGGAGATTTAAGGATGTGGGGTTGGAATAGTGATTGGTTCTATAATGGATTCAGAAGAAGAGGTTATGAGAATCCCCCCACATTACTATTTCCATCCCAACAAAAATTGGCAGTTGGTCCAAGTTCACAATCAGCAGCGTTTATATCATAACCCCCTCCTCTACTATCACAAGCCGGATTAAACCCGGATACGGAACCACCATCAAGACGTCCTCTTCCATTTGCACTTGATCCGGTTTCACACAATGTTCCCTTATCGGGGGGTGCAGCTCCATCATTGCATGCGTTTGTTGCTGATCCACCATCAGAACAGGACGAATTCGCACCGAATCCCTTATCACATAAAGAGGACGTGAAAGCGGTTCCCGTTAAACAATTTGCTGATAAAACTCCATATCCAAATCCGGTCATTCCTTCTATTCAGACGACCACGAACCGGAACTTTTCCGATTGACTGAATGGAGGGTGGAAAATCTTTTTTATAGGAATATTACAGATGGGACGACAATTAGAGAGTGATTATTATACAAAGGATCTATCGGCATTGACATTGAAGACATTGTATATAACCAGGGTATCCTGGATATCGCCTGGAGATTTTTTTCCACGCAGGAATATAATCTTCTCATCAAACTCGAAGAAGAGATTATGATCCCGGTGTTTTATCAACTTTGGACTTTAAAGGAAGCATACCTCAAAGCAACCGGGACCGGACTTTCCGGGCTGCAGAATATACCTGATCTAACAGACTTCATCATATCTCCTCAATCGAATGTAATGAGCCGAATTCCATTCCTTGACGGGTTCATGGCATACCTGGAATGCCAAAAATATTGTCTCGCGCTTATTATTAAAATCGATAATTGCTCATGATTAGAAATTTTACTCTATGAATAGTCTTTTACCTTCGAAAAGATACTTTCTATCATGGCATCGTATTCCGCAATTATTACGAATGCGTCTGAGTATGTCAAATCGGGTCTGATTGATCACTGGAAACGATGGATTGTTCTTGTGATTCTCTCCATTATTCAGATAATCACCATAAACATCGTGCCCCTGGTAAGTGGGTACCTTGTCCGTGTGTATGCTAATCCGGATGACATCGCTCCGGAAATCGATGAGTACGGAAAACTCTTCATCGACGGCTGGAAGATGAACATTGTAACCATCCTCTACCTGATACCGGCAATTATTGTGGCGATAGCTTTTGGAGCAATCGGGATCATTTCTGCCCTGGCAGGTCTCCTTACCGAAGGAAAAATTACACATATCGCCGGTTTCGTCGTCGGGAGTATCGGCATCCTCCTTGCATTTCTGGTATTCCTTCTGATCACCCTCATCATGAATATGGCATATGTGCATTTCTCCAGATCAGGAAGAATTCTGGATGCATTCAGTGTAGGTGCAATCACACGACAAATTTCCGATGGAATCGGATGGGGTGGCTACATCATCATGTGGATTATCGTCTGGATACTGATGACCGTCCTGTTCCTCATCATATCCGGTCTTGCGATGATTCCGATCATTGGCTGGCTGGCATTACTCGTCTTAACACCACTCTGGTCAGTATTTATTGCAAAAATCAACAGTAATATCTATGACAACAGGCCCTGAAAAGGGCAAAAAAGATTTTCAGGCTTCCGGTTTTGTAACCAGGACCGGAACAGGACTTTTATGAACGATGCCGGTGCTGACACTCCCAAGAATTAACCGATCTGCCATCCCTTTTCCTGATGATCCGACAACGATGAGATCAACGCCGGATGTCGATACATATTCCATCATGGCATCCACCGGATCACCAACGCGGGTATGAAATCCAATGGTCAGTCCTTCTTTTGCTGCAATATCCTGAACAAGATCCCGGATATGGTTCTCCTCCTGCTGAAGCATACTGATAAATTTCACATCACCTGATGGTTCTTCAATCTTTACTTCTCGCTCGGCAAGCTCAGCATACACCCGGGGAGGAATGGAATACATAACATCACATGTCCCGTTAAACTGCTTTGCAAGAGTCATTGCATAGCTCAGTGCCCGAAAGCTCTCTTTTGAGCCATCCACTCCTATGAGAATGTGTGAAAACATACTCTTCATTCTCTCATTCTCCCTTAAATAAGTGCCTTATGTACGATAATGGAAATAAAAATTATATGAGGGTCATAAGTGCTTCTTCGCCACTCATCTCCTGCACCACTCCCGATTCCTGAGCAAAAGCGTTGACAACCACCACTTTGCCACTCAGGAGATCATCGATGTTCCTGATCGAGTCGCCTGAAGACGGACGAACCTTTACTGCAGGAATTTTAAACTTTTCAAGAGCGATGACATCAATAGCACCACACCCGACAAGACCCTGTGATGTCCGGGCAAAGACAAGATTTACATCACCGATAGGAATGACGTATCCGGTTATCTCATGCCCTTTCAGTGAGAATTTTACTTCTTCCATGATACTATTCAACTGAGGTTTTATAAGTTCATATCTTCTGGTTCCCGAATTTCTCACCAAGCAACTGGTAGTATATATCTTCTAATGAACTGGTAATCTGGTCCCAGTCATGCCGTACGACATACTCCTCAAGACTGGTTTTATCCGGAGGCTGTGTGAGAAATGTCCGAATCCCGCAGGCAATATCATCTGCAGAAGGTCTTGCACAATACCCGCATCCGGGGAGAACATGATCGAGTGCAGCATTCAGCGGATATTGTGCCGTGACAATGGGAAGCCCGCATGCCATCGCTTCAACACATACAATCCCAAAACCCTCCCGTTCACTTGGCAGCACAAACACACGACCGGCTTTCATCTTTCTGATCACCATCTGGTAGTCACTCACAAACCCAGGTAAGTGAATGGTTTCAGATAAACCAAAATCATTGATCATCTCCACTATTCTGGTCATCATCGGACCATCTCCGATCATGGTACAGGTAAGGCCGGGTATCTCTTCTTTGAGAATTCTGACTGCCTCTACCACCAGTTCCGGATGCTTTTCCGGGATAAACCTGCCAATAAAGATAATATCTGTTGTCTTTTCATCCGGGGGTATTCTCTCAATCTCGTGCAGGGTTATGCCGTTCGGGATTATCTCCGGAATTCCATGATACCCTTCATCTCTCATCCGGTCTGCGGTATGGTGTGATACTGCAATAGCTGAACCGGAGAGGAGAAGTGCAATCTTTTCAGTCACCCGACCAAAAATCCCGGCCAAGCCAAGATACTGGTACCAGTATGCACCCCATGCCTCATGCCAGGTAATGACACACCTTTCCTTTTTTAAAAACCCGATCAGGCGGGATACTAACACGGGAAAATAGGGAAAATTCTGACAATCAATAATATCAACCTTTACTGATAAAAGGGTTGGAAACAGGTGAAGACTATACCAGAGTGCCTGAATGACCGAACGACGCCCTCCGGTATAGAGTCCCATCGGCCGGCAGACCGGGTGGATGATGAGCCCATCCCGAATGAGTATATTCATGCCAGTCCCTGTGAGCATGGGAAAAAGATGTATTTCATGTCCACGCTCTGCAAGTCTTGTTCCAATCTCGAAAATACGTTTTTCAACCCCGCCGATAGTCTCCGGGTACAGGACATCATAGATAAATGCAATCTTCATGGAACGGCTGTGTAGTATCTTCAAGTACATATAGGCCTGTACACAAATGAATGAATCAGATGCGATGTATCTCCTTCGCTGGTCCGGGCCGGTTCATAAAAAAACGATATTGCAGGGATACTATCTGTATTGAAACAGAGCTGGTTCAGGAAGCGATATTTCACCTGTATGAGCCTGAAGAAATCATCATCTGTCTCTCTGATCCCTCTGCGGCAGGGATAGCGTCTGATTTGGAGGGGCGGAATATCCCGATTCAAAAGCTCTGGATACCCTTCGGAACCGATGAGCCCCAGCTCTGGGAGATATTCAGCACAATCTGTGGTGCTGTAAAAGATAATGAAGAGATTCTCTTTGACATCACCGCCGGGTGCCATTCCCTTCCGTTCATGACATTCCTTGCAGCCTCATATCTTCGGTCTGTCCGCCATGTCACTCTGGCAGGAGTAATATATGCACCAGTCACAGGAGATGACGGGTTTTGCCGGTTTGTTGATCTGAAACCGATGATGGGTATTCTGGACTGGATTGCCGGAGTAAAGGCGGTTACGAACTATGTTGATGCAGAGCCGATGTATTCACTCGTCAAAGATCTCCAGGGAAATATTCACCGGTCAGGCGACCATCCTGAGCCACCCGTCAGACTGACAAGCTGGGCAAGTCTTTTATGGCAGTTTAGTGATGCAGTCAGACTGGCCCGTCCGGTTGATGCGATGTATGCAGCATCCGGTGCCATTCATGACATTGATGGAATAAATGAAGAACTGCTTCGTTTTGCCCCATCCCTTATCCCTGTCCTTGCAGCAACACGGGATCTTTCAGACCTCGCAGCTGAGCCGGAGATGGCGCAAAACATGGGCGAGTATGTCAGAAAACAGATCCGATTGATCGGGTTTCAGCTCGATAAGGGATTGTTTCTTCAGGCCGTCACGCTTGGCAGGGAAGTTCTGATAACGTTACTTATGATCCGGATGAACCTTGATGCTGAATGGAGAGACGCGGATATCCGTCATGAAGTCTCACGGACCCTGACTGGTGGATCCCTTGCCATGCAAAACCGGCCCTATGAGAAGACCCGGTATTCGGATGATTTGATCCGGTATGATGACTGGAAAGAGATGGTACTGATATGGACCAGAATATCTGATCTTCGGAATAATCTCGCACACTGTGGGATGAACCAGCGGGATGACAGTGTCAGATCGATTCGGAAACGGGCATCAGATATACTCCCGGATATTGAGCGGTTTTACCATCTCTGTCTCCCGGAAAAAAAGATACGATAGTATCCAATACCGAATGACCGGATTACTTCAGATCTTTAAACTGGGGCATGGTTGCCCTGATCTCTTTTCCGACCTTTTCAATCAGGTGCTCTTCATCAGCACGGGTAAGGGCGTTAAAGACCGGGCGATTTACCATATTCTCAAGCATCCATTCCTTTGCAAAAGCACCGGTCTGGATCTCCTCAAGGATCTCCTGCATGGCAAGGTATGATTCCTGTCCGATAACCCTGGGTCCGCGGGTCAGATCTCCAAACTGTGCAGTGTTTGAGATGGAGTTCCGCATCTTGGTAAACCCGCCTTCATAGATGAGATCAACGATGAGCTTGGTCTCATGCAGAACTTCAAGATATGCCATTTCAGGAGCATATCCTGCTTCAACCAACGTCTCAAATCCTGCCCTGATAAGCGATGTCATTCCGCCACACAGCACAGCCTGCTCTCCAAAGAGATCTGTCTCTGTCTCCTCGCGGAAGCTGGTCTCAAAGACCACCGCACGGGTCGCTCCGATACCTTTTGCATATGCAAGGGCGGTTTTTTTACCGTTTCCAGAGACATCCTGATGAATTGCGATAAGTGCAGGAACTCCCTTTCCTTCGGTATAGGTCCGGCGAACCATATGTCCCGGTCCTTTTGGTGCTACCATGATAACGTCCACATCCGCCGGGGGGACGATCTGACCAAAATGGATGTTAAATCCGTGAGAGAACATAAGGGTCTTACCCTTGGAAAGTCCCTGTGCAATCTGGTTCTTGTATACCGCACCCTGTTGTTCATCAGGAATGAGGATCTGGATTATATCGGCTTTCTTTGCGGCATCGGCAACGTCCATCACTTCAAAGCCTTCACTTTTGGCCAGGTCCCAGCTTTTTCCAGGCCGGAGCCCGATGATTACCTTCAATCCGCTATCCTTGAGGTTTAACGCCTGTCCTCTTCCCTGTGATCCATATCCGATGACTGCGATCGTCTTTGAGGAGATTGCAGACATATCGGCATCCTTGTCATAATATTTCTCTAACATGATAGCCTCTGGTTATGTTCTCTTTACAATCATTTGGGTGGACGTGATATCTTTTTTCCTTTCATCCGGGTATATCCGGGACCACGGATATTCGGCACCAGGGGTGTGGTGCATTATCGCGCACTATTTGCACCACTGTAAAAGGGGGACGTGATCAGAGTGCTTATCTCATCATACATCAAGGTCATCATACAGGATTACTATGGAGTATGAGATCAAGTACAAGCCATCATATGCGATGCTTGAAGTGACCCTGGCGCCAGGGGAGTCAGTCACCGCAGAAGCCGGTTCGATGAGCTGGATGCAGCCGACCATCGAAGTTCATACCCGCATGAGGAAAAAGGGTCTCCTTGGGTCGATTGGGATGGCCCTTATGGGTGGACAGTCATTCTTTGTGAATGATTTTACTGCTACCAGTGCCTCCGGAAAAGCGGGATTTTCAGCAGCACCACTCGGTGACGTAGACACCATGCAGGTTGCTCCGGGGAAGGGATATATCATTCAGAAGGCGGCGTACCTGGCATCTGAAAAAGATGTTAATCTGGATGTTGAATGGCAGGGATTTACCAAGGGGCTCTTTGGTCAGGGCCTGTTTATGATCAAGGTGTCTGGACAGGGTCTGCTCTTCATCAATACCTTCGGAGCCATCGACAAGCATGTGCTTGCACCTGGAGAGCGGCTGATTGTTGATAACTTCCACCTGGTAGCCTTTAGTGATACCTGTCAATACCAGGTTACGAAATTTGGCGGGTGGAAAGAGACTCTGCTCAGTGGCGAGTTTCTGGTTACCGATATCACCGGTCCTGGTGAGGTATATATCCAGACAAAGAACATCCGCGAGATGGCTGACTGGATATGGACTTTGATTGAGCCACGGGTTCAGGCTAAAGCCAGGTAAATCTGCCATGATATTCTTCGGCTGACAGATTTCAGGGCCGGGGGTGCACCATATCTCTCACTTTTTTGCACCAATATTTAAAACCGACACCATTTTAATGGAAAATTTATATTCATTCTGACGACGACATAGATTTGGGAGTGACATCCTATGAGTGATTGTTTTATTGCGCGATAAAAAGTTTCGATTCCTGGATACAACGCTTCGTGATGGTGAACAGACCCCTGGCGTCTCTCTCTCACCTGCTGATAAAGTTGAGATAGCCACGGCATTATCTGATATCGGAGTTCACGTCATCGAAGCAGGGTCTGCGGTTGCATCAGAGGGAGAACGGGAAGCCATCCGCCTCATTGCACAGGCAGGTCTGTCTGCTGAATGCTGCACCTATGTCCGGGCTTTACCACAGGATATTGATTGTGCTGCAGATGCAGGGGCTGATTCAGTTCATCTGGTAGTGCCGGTTTCAGATCTGCATATTGAGCGGAAGATGCAGAAGACACGGGAGCAGGTCTTTTCAATGGCGATGAATGCTGTTGAATATGCCAAAGAGCGTGGCCTTATTGTGGAACTCTCCGGTGAAGATGCATCACGGGCAGATATGGAGTTTCTCAGATCCCTGTATGCAGCAGGCATTGAGCATGGAGCTGATCGGCTCTGTTTTTGTGATACGGTCGGGGTGCTGACACCTGAAGCAACCGCGGAGATCATTCCGCCACTCTGTCTTGCACCACTGAGTATACATTGTCATAATGACCTTGGTCTGGCCCTTGCAAACACACTCGCCGCACTCAAAGCCGGGGCAAGCTGCTGTCATGTGACCGTCAATGGTCTTGGTGAACGGGCGGGGAATACTCCCTTTGAAGAGGTGGTCATGGCACTAGAGCATTTGTACAAGATAGATACCGGGATTGAAACCCGGAAGATCTACCCCTTGTCAACTCTGGTATCACGGCTGACCGGAGTCCCGTTTGCAACCAACAAACCGATCGTCGGTACAATGGCCTTTACCCATGAGAGTGGTATTCATGCCCATGGGCTCTTCCGTGATTCCCGGACCTATGAACCGATAGCACCAGAACTTGTCGGAAGAACCCGGCGGATTGTTCTTGGTAAACATTCTGGTTCAGCGTCGGTAAAGGCAGCCCTGACCGAACTTGGGTACTCACCAAACCCACGACAACTTGAGGAGATGGTTAAGCGTATCAAGGCGCTTGGAGATGAAGGGAGACGGGTCACCGATACTGATGTTATGGCAATCGCTGATGCCGTCATGCTTCTTGAATGCAGGCCGGTCATCTCGCTCAAGCAGTATACCGTGGTTTCTGGGACAAATGTAATTCCGACAGCCTCTGTTACGATGCAGGTGAACGGAAAGGAAGTGACAGGTGCAGCAACTGGTGACGGACCGGTGGATGCAGCACTCCGGGTATTGCAGCAGTCAGTCGCTGTAGCCGGTGATATCAGACTTGAAGAGTATCATGTCGATGCAGTCACCGGTGGAACAGATGCAATGGTAGAAGTTACCGTAAAACTGAGAAAAGATGGACAGACAATTACATCACGCGGAGCCAGAACCGACATTATTCAGGCCAGCGTGGAGGCGGTCATCACCGGGATGAACCGTCTGCTGAGGGAATATCATGAAAAGCGGAGCACAAATACTGATTGAAG
>NZ_JAIWNS010000187.1 GCF_020216685.1 Methanospirillum hungatei
AGAAGACCGGTTCAAACGGGGAGAGATAAAAACTCTCATCTGTACGTCTTCCATGGAACTCGGGATCGACATTGGTCATGTGGAACATGTCATCCAGTTCGGATCACCCCGTGAGGTCAGCAGACTGGTTCAGCGTATCGGCCGGGCCGGTCATCAGATCGGAAAGGTCTCCAAAGGCACTATTATTACCAGCGGTTTTGATGACCTCTGTGAATCACTGGTGATCGCATCCCGTGCGAGGCAGGGAGCTGTCGAAGACGTTATCCCCTCTTATCAGGCGGGAGATGTCATAGGAAACCAGATTGCAGCAATTGCAGTTGAATATGGAGAACTATCCATTGATGACGTCTTCTCCATTATATCAAAATCTTCAGTCGGGATCCGATATATTGAGACACTTGAAGCAATTATCGGACAATTAACCGAACACTACCTCATCCGTAGGGATGGGAACCGGATCATCACGACCAGCAGGGCACGGCGGTATCTCTCAGGGAACCTCTCGATGATCCCGGATGAACGGAAATTTCCCGTATATGATATTGTAACCAGGAGGACCGTCGGGACGCTTGATGAAGCATTTATTATTACTTCGCTTCACACCGGAGCGGTTTTCATCACACGTGGTCAGCTCTGGCGTGTTCTGGATCTTGAAGAGGGAAAAGTCACCGTTGAACCGGCACGAAACGCAGATGGGGAACTTCCCTCATGGGAGGGTGAGCAGATACCGGTCCCCTATGAGATCGCACGGGAAGTTGGCAGACTTCGCCGGACCAGGGAGTTTGAACTATATACAGAAGACCGTGCATCTATCGCATTTGCAAACGGATTTCTTGACCTGGTCCAGAAAAATCACGGAATCATTCCCACCGACCAGCTCCTGACGATTGAATACTCTGAAGAAGGGGTAGTATTAAACATCTGTGCCGGTCATCAGACCAATGAGGCAATCGGCCGGGTTCTGTCTATACTCCTGTCTGCCAGGTTTGGCTCGACCATCGGCCTTGAACTGGATGCCTACCGGATCCTGCTCCGGGTGCCACGGGAGATCTCCGTTGCTGATGTCAGGGAGATCCTGACCACTCTTGATCCTGACCACATCAGAGGGATTCTTGAACTGGCTATGAAACGGACCTCACTTTTCAAGTGGAAACTGGTTCAGATCTCAAAGAAATTCGGAGCCATAGACCCTGATGCGGATTATGAACGACTGAGCCTGCACCGCCTTGCCGACCTGCTTTCTCATCCGCAGATCCAGGAAGAGACCTACCGCGAACTCTTTACCCGATACATGGATGTCTCCCATGCAACCAGGATCATAAGTGCCATTCATGCGGGGGAGATTCAGGTTGTTACCAGCCCGCCCAGTATGATAGGAGGTGCGGCCCTCTTTTCCTCATCCCGTGATCAGATACCGCCGCCATCCGCTGACCAGGCCGTACTATCTGCACTGAAAGCTCGTCTGGACCGGCAGGAGGTACTGCTTGCCTGTATGAACTGTCGGAAATGGAAGAGTAAAACCGTGGTAGCCAGGGTTCCTGATCAACCAGTCTGCGGGAATTGTGGCGCCCGGCTCATTGCAGCACTAAAACCCTACGAGACTGAACTCTATTCGATTGCAAATAAAAAGACGAAAAATCCGGAAGAAAAAGCCATAGAACAGAAGCTTATCAGAAATGCGAATATGGTTCTCTCAAGCGGGAAAAAAGCGATAATCATCCTCTCGGCGAAAGGCGTGGGGCCTGAAACCGCATCGAGAATCCTGGCGACCTATACGAATGGCGACGCCCTGATGCGGGAGATTTTAAAAGCGGAACGAAATTTTGTAAAAACCCACCGGTTCTGGCAGTAAAAATTACATGATATTCCCGAGCTTCTGCTCGAGGAAATTCAGACCCTTCTTTATATCTTCCATATTCTTTCCTCCCGTCAGGATGATCTTACCGGATGAGAAGAGGAGAGCTACAATCTTTGGGTCACTGATACGGTAGACAAGCCCTGGGAACTGTTCAGGTTCATATTCAATATTCTCAAGGTTTAAGGTCATCACAACTTTATTCAGGTTGATCTTATTCCCGATATCATAGGAACAGACGATATTTGTGATTGCAACCCGAGGTTCATCAAAACAGGTGATACCGGCATTTTTCATCTTGTCAATAATGAGAAGAAGACCTTTGTCAAGTGAGTCGGTATCCCTGATACCCGTCAGCACCACCTTTCCGGAAGAAAAGATGAGTGATGCAATCTTCGGGTTTTCAATCCGATAGACAGCTCCTGGGAATCGTTTTGTATTCAGTTCACATCCATCGATATTTTTTGAAATTATCTCTAAATCTATTGAATCTGCAATAGCCCCTGACGCAACAATATTTTCAATCTTCAGGCTATCGTATCGTTTATCTTCCATTCCAGATATCATGGGGTTTTCCATACCATAATACTAATGGACAAATCCCTCAATTTGGCGGTGAATCCCTCATGCAGATAGATAACCGAATAAAGCTCATCCACCATGACGGTGATACTGCATCGGACCATACTTCAATGGTATATTAAAGCAGCACGCGTAACCTTTGGTACGAATGAAACATGAGATCCCTCATCAGATGACATCATACGATGAGTTTGTTGAAACGTTCAGGATTGATGTGCCTGAGTTCTATAATTTCGGATTTGATGTCATAGACAAATGGGCAGAGACCGACCGGAACAAACTGGCAATGATTTGGGTAAGCCAGGACGGTCAGGAGAAGAAATATACCTTCCGCGATCTTCGGAATCTCTCGGTTGAAGCGGCAAATATTCTGATAAAATACGGAGTGAAAAAAGGTGACCGGGTGATGCTCATGCTCCACCGGATCCCTGAATGGTGGATCTTTGTCATCGCCCTTATCAAACTTGGTGCAGTCTTCTGTCCTGCCCCGACCATGCTGACATCAAAGGATCTGCAATACCGGATTAATGCAGGTAAATTTGAATTTATTATTACTGATACCGAGAATGCTGACAAGGTTGAAAAGATTTGCAGGTTCTGCCCGACGCTTAAGCACCGGATGCTGATAGATGGTGAACTGCCAAACTGGATCAGTTATCAGTATGAACTCTTTTACCCGGCCCCGGTCTCCAGGTCTGCAATAAGCATGCCGATAACCCAAAAGACCCATGCATCTGACCCGATGCTCATCTACTTTACTTCAGGAACGACCGGTGAGCCGAAGATGGTGCTCCACAACCACTCGCACCCGCTCGGGCATATTGTCACGGCACGTCTCTGGCAGGACTTGAACAGCAATGACCTGCATTTTACCTCATCAGATACCGGCTGGGCAAAGTGTGGATGGGGGAAGATATTCGGTCAGTGGATAGTCGGGGCCTGTGTGTTTGTGTATGATGCCAGAGGAAAGTTCAAGGCGACCGAGCTCCTCCCGCTTATTGAAAAGTATGAGATCTCGACGTTCTGCTGCCCGCCAACGATCTACCGGATGCTCATCATCGCCGACCTTGCAAAATATGATCTCCGCTCTCTTCGCCACTGTATTTCAGCAGGAGAACCCTTAAACCCTGAAGTCATCAGGATCTGGCAGGAAGAGACCGGTCTTCCGATTTATGAAGGATATGGGCAGAGTGAAACCTGCTGCTGTGTCGCCACTTTCCCATGTATGGTGCATAAACCAGGATCCATGGGAAAACCATCGCCTGGCTGGAAGATTGAGCTGCATGATGAAGATGGAAACCCCGTCCCCCAAGGGACCGAAGGGCGGATAGCGATCAGTCTCAACCCCCGGCCGGTCGGTCTCTTTGTTGAATACCTGGACAATCCGGAAGCTAATGCAGATGTATTTAAAAACGGGTTTTACTACACCGGCGATAAGGCCTACATGGACGAGGATGGTTATTTCTGGTTCGTCGGCAGGGATGATGATGTCATAAAAAGTTCAGGATATCGTATCGGTCCATTTGAGGTAGAGAGCGCTCTACAGGAGCACCCGTCAGTGCAGGAATCCGCGGTGGTCGGATCTCCGGATCCCATCAGGGGTATGGTCATTAAGGCTTTTATCGTTCTGAAGGCCGGATATGAACCATCAGACCAGCTTATCCGTGATATCCAGAAGCATGTCAAGAAAGTGACTGCTCCATACAAGTATCCCCGTATCATTGAGTTTGTAGAGGAACTTCCAAAAACGCTCTCTGGGAAAATTAAACGAGGAGAATTGAGAGAGAGGGAGCTTCGGAGATATCAGGAGTCCTAAGGGATTTCAGGATTCATTCCGAATCCTTATTATTGGTGAACGCTAATCTGTATAGGCACAATTGTCTCTGATACTTGTCAGAGTCTTGTGTATTTATCAGTCTGTTATCGAGCGAGGATCGCCGAGCCAGGTCAAAGGCGTTAGGTTCAGGGCCTAATCCCGTAGGGGTTCGCCGGTTCAAATCCGGCTCCTCGCATTAATTTTTAAAAAATTCTTTTCTCGTCAGTATCTATTCTTAAATATTTCTCAGTTATTCATTCCAATGATCGATATCATTGCTCTCATTCAGACTCTGTCGATAACGAATACTCTGAAGTACGATGACATCAGCCTTGATAATGTCGATTTAATCTCGCATTTGTCAGTAAATGGGAAGGAGGACTGATTCACTCCGATGGGGGTCTCGGGAAGGATCCTGGAACTTACAGGGACTGGACAGACTCATCAGATGAATGGGTCCCTGACGTCAGGAGAATAACACCTGAGACCGGGAGCAGTACGAGATGTCAAACTCTGGTGAGGGGTGGTTGAACAGTCACTATGATAGTGATTCGGAGATGGAGAGTATGTTTATCGTAGAGGAGGAGGATCATGTCCTTACCTATGATGTATTGAACATGACTCAATTTATCCAAAGAACTTTTACCGCTCATTACCATGCCCATTTATTGCGACTGACAGAGAAACATATCAATGAACCAATTATTCCCTTGATTTTGTTGTATGATCCCGGACACTCTCTTATCCCAAATCTCTCTCGGCGAAGACAGCCACCGTCAGTTCAAACAAAATATTACCAGCACGGATTCCCTGGCAGCAGAGATGGCAGCGTTTGCAAACGCTGAAGGAGGGATTATCTATATCGGAGTCGCTGACAACGGAACAATCCCAGGACTCTCCTCTTCTGACGTATCCCGTATTAACCAACTCATCAGCAACACTGCCTCACAAAGTATCAAAAACCCGTTAACCGTCAAAACGGAGAACGTATCTATCGGAAATGATCGGGTCGTCATCATTCTCACCATACCCAAAGGACAGGATAAACCATACTTTGACCGGAACGGTGTTATCTGAGTCAATCTTCATCTTTGACAACCGGATTGAAATTATCAGTCCGGGAACATTGCCAAATAATCTGACCGTTGAAAAGATCCGGAATGGAAACTCAAACATCAGAAATCCGGTTCTGGTCTCGTTTATCGCAAAAGGACTCCTTCCCTACCGGGGACTTGGATCAGGAATTAAAAGGGCATTGGAAGACTGGCCGGATATTGACTTCATCGATGATCGGGAAGGAGGACTCTTCACCGCTACTATTCACCGTAACCAGCGTGAAGGTTCGGAGAAAAGTTCGGAGAAAAGTTCGGAGAAAAGTTCGGAGAAAATCATTACCCTGATGAAAGAGGAACCTGAATTATCTGCCAAGGAGATAGGAGTCCGGCTTGATATGACACCACGGGCGATCGAAAAACAGATAGCTGCCCTCAAAAAGAGTGGTAAAATACAGAGAGTAGGTCCTGCAAAGGGTGGCCATTGGGAGGTCATGGATTAACATAAAACGATCATCATCGGGCAGATGATCCTTGATACGTTCAGCAGGGAGGAGAAAAAATCCAGCATGAGTGTGTGAACCTCCATCAGGCTCCAAAGCAGGTACACCAGATCACATTACCGGAGAGACCGGAGAATGTCAGAAGCCCACCGGAGAAAAATTTCCTCCACCCAAAGAAGAGCAGAATGAAGAGTATTCTTAGAATAATAAGAATAATATTCACTTAGAGAATGACCGGAGAAAAAATCCAAGTGCAGAGAATACCAATCCCACTTTATACTCCTCTCTCCCCCAGGCGGTTTTCTCCGGTCAGATGAAAAGGTGGATACAAAAGCCATTCTGGATCCGGTTCGTGAATTGAAAGAGAAAAGTTATGGAGAAAAATTTTCTCCGGTCTTCTCCGATCAGGTGGGTTTTTTCTCCGGACACTCCAGTCACCCCCCGTTGATCGACCCTGATAACTATGGCCCGATCAACTGGGTATGGGGGGGACCCTGTGCTGTCTGTGATGGAAGTGGGTGCAGTATACTGAGAAGTTCTCGCACAAGATGAAAGATGAAGACCGGTTTTCGCATAAGATCTGTCAGGTGACGAAAAACCTCATAAAAATACTGAGTGGGGATCACTTATGTATATCCAGATGAATCACCTGATAAAAAAAGAAAGGAGATCGAAGATAATTTATTCGGATGGAATATAGAGGGATGTTTTCAGTTTCTCGATATCAGATTTATCCAGACCGGTAGCTTTTATCACGAACTCAGCATCCATACCCAGAGAAAGGAGGTTTTTGGCAACTGTTTCTCTCTCCTGTTGTTTTCCTTCCATTAATCCCTGTTCTTTACCCTTTATCATCCCTTCCACTAATCCCTGTTCTCTCCCTTTTATGATCCCCTCTTCCAATCCCTCCTCTTTGGCTTCCTGCATTCGTGTAGCCTGATCATGAAGAAACATCTCTCTTGCTTCATAGAGTCGCCGGTTCTCTTCATCAAGACTCATCATCTGAAGTGAATGGAATGCCTTTTGAACAGCGGGTTTGCTTTCAGTTACCATAATTATCTCCTCCTCCGTATCTGCATTTAAAAATATAAGCCACGATAGTAAATCTGTACCTTCATATTGTTCCTTACACCTATGAACTTTTGGAAGTTCCAGAAAATGAATTTCTAATACATCGCTCATAAGGATGTCATGGGTTTTGTCATATGCCTGAAAACAGGTGTGAAGATCTGCAACTGGCATCAGCATATAATCCAGGATATTTATCATGATAGTGCGTTTCAGTTCATGATAACCATGACCTCTGGTAAGTTGATCAAGATACATCTTTGCCCAGTAAAAGAGACTTCGTTTCTCCATTGATTTTAGATCAAGCACCTGCATCTCAATGTCAATATGAGTACGGGAATCTGATAATGCCTTGATGTCCAGGATGCATTCCTTTTTCGTATCAGGTATGAGCATATGTGGATCGGTACATACAACGCTCTCAAAATGATCCGGAAGGATACTATTTAAGAAAAAACCTCAATTTAAGCCCAGGAAGATCGATAATTGTGCAACTCATTCCTCTGATAGGTCCGGATCTTCTTAGGCACACGGGCAGCCGGCCTTCTATGCAAATACCGATGATTTATGAGATATACCAGAAATAGGTATCTGGTGGAGGGTCCTGGCTTGATTCTTTAGAGGAGTCTGGCCAGTAAGGAGAGCCCTCCACGATGACCTCGGGAGTGGGAGGACGGGAGAAAAACCGGGTTGGACGGGAACTCCCACCCCTTATGATTCGGACAATTCAGGAGTGGAATCTGAAAATACCTCTTATAATAAAAATAATATGAATAAGAAAACGAAAGGCCGGGAAGATGAGAATGCATATGGAACACCTGCACCTGTCTATCTGTCACCCACTGCGGATTCTGTTCCCACCCCTCACAATATTGGATACGAACAGGAGGAAGGTCCATCCGTCGTTTCCAAATCCTATACATTAAATGAGGGTTGGGACATATTTCCGGATTCCTCAGAACCAGATGATCTCCCACCCCTGAAGAGAGCAGAAACAACTGAGCATAGAAGCGATTGATCCTGAAGCATATACCCCAGATTCACGGCAGCCACTCGGGACCATGTGCCATCTGTGGAGCAAAATGGGTCCATTGTATAGAGAAAAACCGTCAGGTGAGAAAGGGGGAAGAAAAAATTACCCGTTGCTCTGCCAGAAATATTATTCAAAAGCAGTTGCCAGGGCGAACCTGTCCTTTACCGCCCTGCCGGGAACACTGAATACCTCCCGGATGGGAGAGGCAGATAGACTATGGCAGATGTTCTCTCAGTGACATGCGAGGAATTTCCAGGTCTAATCATGATACTATGACCGGTATCTGTTCTGTCTGTTACTCCTGTGAAAAGGCCCGGAACGGAGGTAAACAATGGCGTTCATCCTGACATCAGAACGGGAAACACATGACAGGTATGAAAAGATCGTAACAATCAGGTCCGGAGAGAATGATATGATTGAGGTTAGCAGGGATGGGAATTGGATTATCAGGAAAGTCCCAATAAGAGATCTCATCCTGTTTTTGATTGGCCTTCCCGTTCCTGACCTGAACCCACCAGAATCCAGGAAACCGGATTATCATACACGATGAGTTTGTCATACTGGTCACCCGGGTCAGAGGGATGATCCGGGAATGGCCAAAGAAGAGGGCGGCATTTTGGCGGGTGGGATAGAGGTCAATTCTTCCACAGAATAAAATTTTTTAAGTGTTTCAGAAGATGGACACAGAGAAGGAACAACAGAACGGTGGATCTGATATGCTGGCATAACCTGAATCCAATGTGGATGTAGGATATCTTTACATTGCTCATTGATACTGTATCATTCCATGCCTAACATAAATTAAGAGTTCCATATAACAGTATCAAATATTATACGCCGTTTTCCTATGTCGGATATACGAAATTATGATTTTATGCTCATTTTTGGAGATTTCGTAAATGACCCGATAATCTCCTATGCGAATCCGATAATACGATTCGGTATCTGTCAGTTTTGCCACCCCTGAAGGATATGGGTTGTGGGCGAGTTCTTCGATGGCTGAAAAAATTATTGTGATGATATGTGGGGAGATCTTTTTCAAATCTTTATTAACACTATTCCGGAATTCAATTTCATATTGATTATTCATGAATGATTCAATAGATGCTTCATATCAGATAATGAAATACTGTTTTCCTCTTTCCGCTCTGCAAGAACAGCTAAATCATGAATATCTTCTACCATTTTCTCATACTCTTCAATAGGAAGGACAACCGAAATTTTTGTTCCGGATTCTGTTATGATGTATTGAAGAGGGTTATGTGTTATTTCTCCCATGTTGAATCAGGCTCAATTATTTCTTATTATTATTTCCTTTCTTTATTTATATTAAACCTGATATCCTTGAGATGAAATTTTCAGTAATTTATATACACATTGATAGTTCCTTTCTGGAGAAGATATTTTTGTTACCTTCATCGGAAACTAACCTGGATGTTCCTATGAGGATTTTTTTTCGATAGGCTGGTTCCTGGTTTCACCGCCTGTTCCTCTCTGCCGGGATCTTTTTTCACGCTCTTTGTCTTCATGATAATCTTCATTGATATTATGACCGGTAATGGAGAGTCATACCCATTAATCTCGATATCTGGTAGGACTTACGCAACCAGTAACTTGACTTAAATTTTAGGAAATGGGATTATAGTAACTATATTATAAAATTATTTAGATAAATTAACAAATTGCTCTATCTGCGTAAGTCCTAATTATTTTTCAGCTTTTCAGGTTGTTGAAAATCGGACTTATCTTATCGTGTAACTACTTCCCCATACCGGGTGTATGAATTCAAGAACAAAGCAAAGGCGGATGGAAAAATCTGTTCATACAAAACACCTGCTAGATCAGGTGTAACCGATACCTGTGAAAAATGAGGAAAAAATTAGGCGAACTTTTCTGCAGCCATCTCGATGTCCTCTTCCTTGATGGTCTTGCGGCCTGCATGATTTGCAAGCTTTACTGCTTCACGAACAAGTTCTCCAAGAAACTCTTCAGTCTTCTGGACAAGAATCTCTGATGCATCGGCACCGACACGCTCAGCGCCTGCGTTTTTGGCAACACGGGTTACGGCTGCAATTGGTAAATCTGCCATAATTGATTCTAAAACAATTATTGAGATACTCATATAAAAATTATCTCTTATAATTCAGAGAAATCCCTGTAGGATGAGAGAAAAAGTGCCATGATATATAAATCAGGTCTGGCGAAAGAGATGTGATCAGATACCATGGCACAGGATGATGATCAAACCGGACCTGAAGGATGATTTTCATCCGCCGGTACAGCAACCAGAGTTTCAATATCCATCCGGTCCATTCGCTTGAGAACAACATTCATGGCAACTTTTTCATCAGGTGCCTCAAAAAGAACAACCGTGTCATACCTTCCGAGTGTCCAGTAGATGTTCAGGTACCTGACCTGTCCCTTTGTATCCTCCTCAATATCTTTCATGTTTTGAGAGACGATCTCTTTGCTCAGTTTTGTCTTAAATTTCGCTAATGCAATAAATAACATAATCCACCCGGATGCTCCGCTCCCATACGGAACTATTCAATAATCTTCCTGAGGACACTATA
>NZ_JAIWNS010000019.1 GCF_020216685.1 Methanospirillum hungatei
CAATATTATTCTAATTTTTCTATATTGTATCACAGACCTGAATTATTGCAAATACCAGTATCCCATACCTTATCCCCATCTGCTTCTGCTTCACCCCGGTCCACAATCCCTTATATCCACAATGATCTGATCGTCATTTATTAGACTGCGAACTTCACTGACTCGCATCTCCCGGAATTGTCGGTGACAAACCGCAATGATCACCGCATTCTTCATTAAATCCAGCCAGGGTAATGCTTTCACCCCGAACGGTTCAGTCATCTCATCTGAAAGCAGAGGATCATACCCATACACCTCAAACGTATCCGCTTTCATTTCCCTGACAATCTCAATAACCGGCGACTCCCGAATGTCCGGCACATCATCCTTGGAGGTATGTCCCAAGATCAGAACCTTCGATCCCCGGATACCCTTTCCGATATCATTCAGACCTATGATAGCCATCCGTTCCACATATCCAGACATCGAGTCATTAATCGACCGGCCGACGAGGATCACCTGGGGATGATAGACCGGTTCATGAGCCGTATACAGCAGGTAATTATGATCTATCGGGATCTGATTATTTCCTGATAAAACCTGACCTTACGGGTGAAAGATTCATTTTGCCTTGAAAGTCAAACTGATAGCCATGGTATCAAGGCCTATACAGGAAAAATTAAGAGATAAATCAGTATTAACAAAGGAGGATGCTAAAAACCCCCCTTTGCTGATCGCAAGTTTATAAAGTATTTATATGCCTCAATTTGTTGGAAGGGGGTTATTAGCTATTCTCAAAGGAATTTTTCAGGTTCTACTGGAATTTCTCGATGGTTTTGCCGCTTCAGCACTCCGAATAATGGAGCCCGGTACAATAATACCACCAAACCGTATACCTGCGAAAACAAATCTTCCGTTTTTTCATCCATTTCAGAAATAATTCTAACCACTATAGGTTACCATATGAACAATTGAGTATTCTTCACCACTAACTTAAATGGTTCCAATGAAAGACCAGTATTACGTATCAGGTAAAATAAAAAGGCAGATTGGGAAGAAATGATATCTCCCGGAAAAACTATCTGGATATATGTACCAAAACCACCTTATATCATCCATATCTTAATAATGTATAAACTATAAAGGAAGATACGATGTCAATTCTGGCTGGGTTAAAATGGTCAATTGGAGTCCTCTCCATTATTTGTATAGGAATGCTATGTATCGGAACGGTATCTGGCGTGATGATATCAAGTCCTGATGTCGTGAAACCTGGTGATCCGATATCAGTGTTTGTGGGAAATTTGAATCCAGATCAAGAGGTTCAAATTGACCTGACAGGAGATATTAAAACTAATGCGGGTACTAATTTCACATTCACAATGAGAGACCTGATAATGGAACTGGAGTTGGAAAATCCCAATATTGATGGTACAATATCAGGACTGGTTTCTGGAAGCCCTGTCGAATTATTATTTGTTAATAAAGATGGAGTAGAAATTACAAAGAAATTCCTCGCAAAAAATGACGGAACTTGTAATCTCGATGGGAGTTTCCCATTATTGGAAAAAGATGAGTATTATTCCGTTGAAATTAATGGTACTCCATTATTATCTCAAATTCATGTGGATCAGTTCAGGATTGTAGGAAAAAATAAAATTGGAACTAATTTAGCAAAAATCGATTTTAGAATATGGGGATTTTCAAATGGAGTGTTTGATGTCACATCCAGAGTAGATGGGAAGCCTGTGGAGACAAAACAATTTACTGTTCAGGACCAACTTATCGCAATAAAATAATTAAGCCATGATTCGGCAATAATATTATAACAACTCTTTTCCATCACAATAACTTTTTTCCCGGACATTCTAATTCGTTGACGATAACGTAGACTACTTATTATTCAAAATAAGTACAAGACTAGTTCATCATTACATCCGGGAAAGGAACCAGAGATTAAATATTTTGAAAGACCTGCAGGATGAGGAACCGTGAAACGATCTGACCTTTCAGGATCATATCTGTGAAAATCAGGACAGACTTACAGAAAAAAGCATCAGAGAGGCGGTGCCATAGAGAATTCCGAAAGGAGATCAATTATACTGGAGGAAGGATCACTAAATAAAAACCATTTGAGCCTCATGAAAATACCCATGTATATGATCTTAAGAATAATGGAAAAAAGGAAAATGCGAGAGAAGGGATTTGAACCCTTGGATTCCTTCGAAACCGGATCTTAAGTCCGGCCCATTTGGCCAGGCTTTGGTACCCTCGCGCCTTATTACATTGGAAGACCAGATATTAGAACCTATCCCGTGACCCGGTCAGAGATACACCATTACACCATGTTCAGGCCCGAAGACAAACTAATGAAAAACCCTGTATCAGCACTACTCACCTGATTCAGAAGGGAAAGATATAATTTGCGCACATCTGGATTTTCACAAACCAGAGAAAAATAGCAAGAAGAAGCCATTCAGACCTTATGTGCAGCCATTTCAACGTCTTCTTCTTTTATCGTTTTCCTTCCTGCGTGCATGGCAAACGTATGTGCTTCCTTTGCAAGAGATCCGATATAATTCTCCGCCTTCTCAACTCATACCGCCGCTGCATCGCTACCGACACGCTCAGCCCCATTCGATTTCATAATCACCGTTGTTCTCAAGATTCTGGGAACGTTATATTTCTAAAACTTCCAGAAGCAATTTTTCAAAATGTGAATGAAAATTTTTACCGGACTATATTTTATTCATTCTGTACACAAACATTATTCAGGTATTTTACCTGGAATATTGAGCGTTCGTATCCCCAAGAAGTGAGCTTGAATTTGTTTGAAAATATCATGAGAGATTTGCAGGTATACGATGGATTATTGAATTTAAATACTATTCAAATGCCGATTGTGCGAAGAAAAAATGCTCATTGAATGACTTTTCATATAAACAAAGAGATATTGAACAGATCCGGGGATATGCGCGAGGGTTAAAAGAGGAAGACCCGGAAGCAAAAATTTCGGTTGTTCGTAGTCCATTGTTTTAGAGAATCAGGGATACAGGATCTTTGAAATTGAATAACCACTTTTTCCCCGGAACAAATGTGCATACAAATCTAAAATCTCCAAAAATCATCTTATTACTCATTTAAGCCCGAATAAATCTCACATCATGAAATTTCCTAAATGATCCCACACATTCACCCAACCACCCATCTCCCAATATTTCTCTCCACCGGATCAAATGCCACACCAACAGATACAATCTCCCTGCCATCAGCCAACCATGCATCTGCATACCCATTTATCCGGATCTGTTCCAAAGCATCCTCTGCTGAACCATTAAGCTTAAATTCAATGATGTAAATCTGTGAAGGTGTTTTCAGTACAGCATCCACACGCCCGATATTTGTACTCACCTCGGCTTCAACCTGCAGACCAAGAAGCCGGAGTGTAACATACAGAATCGTCTGATAGTACTTTTCATGTCGTATTGAGATGGTATTTAGAACACCAGCAAAAAAACTATGAAGAACAGAGAAAAAGCTATTCAGGTCATTCGCTTTCAAAAATTTGCCAAGATGGAGGAGTTGTACACCGACCCGTTCCTTGTCAAGATTACTGTATGAATCGATAAGATATGCACCAAAAGCCTGTTCCACCTCCCGATTTGGAAACCCAAGCTGATAAAGACGGGTATCTCCCACAAATTCACTTCTGACAATGGTGAGATATCCGATCTGGATAAGCAATGGAGTAGGGGATATCTGTTCAACATCATATGCTGATAATGACAACTCGGTTACCGGCTCCTGGAGACAGGCTGCAATATCATACTCCTGATTTCGCATCATATCAAGGAGAAATGCTGGTGTTCCCGTCTCAAACCAGAAATTAGAGAATTTTTGTGCAGAAAGACAATTCATGACAGATACCGGATTATACACTGTATCAGAACTTTCTTCAAACCGGTACCCATTATACCAGGATTTTAGATTTTCAAGCATTTCCTCATAACAAATGCCCTCTTTAAGAGCAAACGCATCTATCCGGGGGGCAAAATATGACTCTAATTCTTCCTGAGTATATCCGAGTGCAGTAGCAAATGGTGCAGCCATAGTAATGTCAGTGAGATTATTTAAATCAGAAAAGAGAGAAATTTTTGAAAATTTACTCACTCCGGTGAGGAGCACAAAACGCTGATATGGCTCTGTTGCCTTTATGACAGCATAAAATGCCTTTAATGCATTGAGTATTTCACCGACATGCGGGTTTTGAATATTATTCAGGATTGGTTTATCATATTCATCAATGAGGATGACAACCTTCTCGCCGCTTTTCGTGAGAGATAGGATCAGCTCCCGAAACCGTGAGGTGGCATCTCTGGCTGATAACCGGACTTTATGAATCGCTGCCTGTTCATCAAGTACCTCACAAAGGGCACGATCAAATTGTTCTGCTGATTCTGCTTTCCTGTCACCTAAGTCAATATGGATGATCGTATGGCCCTGCCATTTTACAGGCTGATTATAGAGGAAAAGCCCCTCGAAGAGATCCCGTTTCCCGAGAAAATATGATTTTAATGTTGATAGAAGGAGTGATTTTCCAAATCTTCGGGGTCTTGCAAGGAAGTACAGGCCTTTTGGATAACGGACGAGCTCATACACATATTTCGTCTTATCGACATACAAAAATCCTCCTTCAATCAGATCCTGGAATGTGTAGATACTGGTGCTCGTCGGTTTCATCTCTCCATTCTTAAGATATATTGTGCTCACATAGGATAAACCCGGCTCTCATCAATCCTATTCACGCGGGACCTTTTCTCTTTCCAGGAAAAGTTCGCAATAAAGAAATATGAACTCAGGAATGCCTGGCACTCTGGTTAGCCGGTACGTATATATTTCCCAGGCGGGACGGTTATCTCAAATTTTGCCCCCTCTCCAAACTTTCCGGCCTCCCGGATTTTCATTCCGGTGATACTCAAAATCTCCCTGACCAGAAATAACCCTAATCCGGTCCCTTTCCCATACCCCTTGGTAAAGATCAGTTCTTTCTCAGTATCGGGGATACCCGGGCCATTATCAGATATCGCAATAATAAGACCTTCATCGGATTCATGACATTGCATATGAATACTGGGGGTATCTGGACAATATTTAATGGAATTATCAACGATATTAAAAAATACCTTTTCGAGGAGCGGATCAGCATACACCAGAACAGTACTGCAGGTATCTGGGTATTCTCTACAAGCCACCGTACATTTCATCGGTCCCGTCACATCAAGGAATGTCTGCAATATTGGTTTCCACACCGGCTTTCTGATACCTATCTCCTGGTATTCCCTGGCAAGATCTATGAAGTTTTGAATTCGTATTGATGCAGATTCGATCTGTTCAACCTGAGCAGCGATGTGATCAGATTCAGGGTGACCTGACAGAGAATCAATTGCAAGGAAGATAAGACTCAGCTGGTTTCGGATATCATGCCTGGTAATTGAACTGAAGAGATTGAGCTTTTGGTTCACCACCCGAAGATCTTCTTCAATCTTTTTCCGATCGGTAATATCACGGATTGATTCAATCGCTCCAATAACCTCGCCACCGGGATTATAGAGATGAGTTGCCTTACCCCAGAGGTACTGCATCCCTCCTTCCGGCCTTGTGATCAGCACATCAGCAATGATCATATCACGTTCCCGCGAATGAATCAGATAATTATCCGGAACCTCAATGTCAGGATTGTCCAGAAGATCCACAAGCAGCGGTCGCTCAAGCCCATAGAGGAGTCTTGCCACCTCTGCCCGTGACCGGCCGAGCACCTGATCTGCAGGAGTATGAAGGAACTGTTCAATAGCCTGGTTCCATACCATCACATCACCGGTACTGCTGATGGCGAAGGTTGGATCGGGAAGAAAACTCAATATGGATGACAACCGGGTTTCAGATTCTGCAAGTGCCTCCTGTGCCTTGATAACACTGGTTATCTCACTGAGCATATTCAGGGTGGCCGGTTTTCCTTCCCACATGATCCTGATGGCATGCGTTTTGACCCAGTGAAGCCCGCCATCCCGGTCGATAAACCGAAACAGGTAATCTTCCAGATATCCGGGATCTGATAGGCGCCGCAGATAATTATCATAGACAAGGTCCCGATCATCGGGATGGATAAAGTCGGAAAACGGCTTTCCGATGAGCTCTTCAGGGGAATATTTTGTAACCCGGGCACCGAGCGGATTAATGAACTTTAACTGCCCGTCCTGTGAGACAATGATGATCTCCCGGGAATTCTCTATGAGTATCCGGTACTTCTCTTCAAGCTCCCGCTTTTCCTGCTCCTTTCTCCGAATATCAGTGAGATCAATTACAATGCCCCTGATACCGGTAATGATATGCTTCTCCCAGATGGGGATGGTCTGAAGGAATGCTGGAAAAATCTCACCATCCATCCTGATTAGTTCAACCTCAAGAGGAGAACCGCCTGTACCGGAAAAGGCATCTAAAAGCTTTGAGGTGAGAAATTCTTTCCACGAATCTGGTATAAAGATATCATAATAGGGCTTTTGAGAGAGATATTCCCCAGATACCCTGAAAACAGATTGTGCATGAGGATTCAGATACACAACCCTGCCTTCTTTATCAAGCTCAAATAATGACTGGGGAAGGAACTCAGTAAACTGGCGGTATCGTTCTCTACTTGCTTTTAGCTCCTGTGCTATCTCCTGAATGGAAGTGATGTCACGACAAAAGAGAACAAATCTTCCTTCATAGGATTTCGTGCCGATTATCGGATGAATTGTCCATTCATAGGTCCGACTGGATCCACTGGTGATGATGATCTGATCCTGCCCGGTTTTTCTGGCAGTGATAAGTCCGTTCCTGAGGAGGGTTCGATGTGGTTCATGTAGAACCTGACAGAGATTATTGGGGCCGGTCCTGGAAAGAAGCCCCAGAAATTCCCCTGCAGCCTGATTATAGTAGAGGATAGTGCCGGAGCGATCAAGCAGAAGACCGCTGTCCGGTAGCGCATTGAGGACTGCACGAATGCTCGTCTCATGTTCGGCAACAATGGTCCAGCTCTCAACCAGCTCATCATACCGCTCTTTCAATTCATGCTCTGCATTGATGTTACTGATGAGAACGCTGTATCCGGTTATACGATCTGACTCGAAAACTGGTGCTATGGCGATACGAAGGGAATTTCTGGTGCCGTCAGGCGTATGAAATATCGTGTCAAACTGACTATTCCTGAAGAGAGGGAACGTAAAAAATTCTGCTTTGGTTTCTGAACAGACTCCGGGATGGACAATATCAGTCCAGTAGGCTCCGGTCAGATCATCCCGGTCAAGTCCAAGCATGGAACAGGCAAAATCATTGACCTCAACAATCCGGGTATCGGCATCGAGGATAGCACTTCCAAGCAGGGTATGTGTGAAAAAACTTCTGAATCTTTGCTCACTTTCAATAAGTTTCTTTCTGGTTCTGTCACGATCCACTGCAATTCTGATCTTATGGATGAGTTCCTGGAACTGAACCATGACTGGTGTTCCTTTCTGGACATAAAAGGTGGCACCCAGGTTAAAAGCCTCAATTGCAACCTCTTCTCTTCCGCGCCCGGTGAAAAGAATGACAGGAATATCCATATTCCGGGCAGAAATTTCTCTCAGAAGGTCAAGACCGTCAAGTTCAGGCATCTGGTAATCGGTGACGATAACATCATACACGTCAGTATCAAGCATCTCTAATGCCCTGGATACTGAAGGGACGCTATGACACCTGATATCCTGAAATTTTGCAAGAAAGATTTCTGCAAGATCACGCAGATGTTCTTCATCATCTACGTACAGAACCGATATTTCCATCTATCAGATAAAACAATGTTCTATGAAACCATAATACCTGCCGAATGCCTATAATTGTATCAATTACCAATGAGAGTACAATCAGCCTCTCAATTATCTGATTGTTTTCTCAATACGGAAATATTCCTATTTCAGGATACCTTCTTTTCTATTTTGAGTGGCAAAGATGCAATACTATCACTCGCTCTCAATATGATCATCAGTTGATGACCATATCCGAACATTTATTTACTTTCTCATATATTAATCACGTAATAGAATAGTGAGGGTTTGATGGGGGGCGAATATGGGCTGCACTTCTCCGCCGGGGATGAGGAGATTGCAGATTTATTTTGGGATATCGGGCTAAGGCGGAACAGTGCCCGGGTGCTGACACTCTTGATAAAAGATGTGGATCTGACCTCCCGTGAGATTGAGCGGGTGGTTGATCTTCGTCAGCCGGAAGTCAGTATTGCAATAACTGATCTTATGAAAAAGAGATGGGTACACATCGTTCACCAGATAACAGAAAATAAAGGAAGACCGATGAAGGTGTACCACATCGCAAAGACACTTGATGAGATACTTGATGAACTCAGGGATACCTTAATCGGTTCATATGAGCAGAAATTTCAGGATATCGAGCGGGTTCGAAATTTGTTGCATCAAAAACCGAAATAAACGAAATTTTGAACACGAAAAAACCATGATGGGATAGGTTTGAATCAATATCCCACAGTATTGCACTGACAAAGGAACGTTTTGCAGTTATTCAGAAAGATGAAGATACTCCTCATCCCGGTTCTTTCGGAGTAGCATGCATTTTTTTGTCTGGGCACTCGAAACATCCTTTGCAATTGCCGGGCTAATGTATGGTTAATCATCGAACAATCCGGCCATTATCTCTGGCAGTTTGTTTCTTTTTTATCTTATCACCACTGCATATGTTCCAAAAAACAGCCGGATGGGTCCCGGGAAATATCTGAATCTTTTTTATTGAATCACCCGGAATTCCCAGGTCATCGTTGATGTCTCTCCAAATATGACCGCAATGGGACAGAGGAGAGTCATGGTCTTTTTCAGGGTATCTGCTATACAAGTCTCATCACAAGTACATTTCAGGGAGATGATATGATGTACGGTCTCAAAGGTAGCTGGGAGATCCTGTTTTCGTGTTGCGGTTGTTTCGATCAGGAGCTGTTCAGGTTTTATTCCCTTATCACCAAGGTCCAGAAGAATTTTAATCCCGATACACCCCCCAAGAGAAGCAAACAGATAATCGATAGGATTTGGGATCGCACCTTTGCCGCCTAGATGGACATGGGCATCTATCGGGATGGTGAGTCCGGTGCTGGTATGGGCTGAAAAACTCATGTTACCAGTATGCCTGATAGTCATGGTCACCGGCTTAAACTCCATCCTGGCAGGATCCCAAGGGATATCATTACTCATGCATACAGGTTTTTGAAGCAGATAAAAAAAAGTTGGCACAGGAAATGGCTATCCGGTATGATCAGCTCTCTTCCCCATCCGACTCTTCCTGAACTGACCCGATAATCATCGCAAGAGATCTGGTTTCCGGATAACTCTCCAGGATCATCTTTAGAAGTACTGTCAAAGGGACTGCCACCACAACCCCTGCACCTCCAAGAAAATATCCCCAGAATATCATCGAGATAAATACAATCGCTGGAGAGAGCTCCATACCTCTCCCGGCCAGTTCAGGAAAGAGAACATTTTCAGAGAAGAGATTTACAATACTTGCAACAATTACAACCAACAGCGCTGCATAGGGATTAATTTCTATGAGAGCCAGCACCATCGGGGGAACAAGGGCGATAATAAACCCGATATAAGGGACAAAGTTCAGCACAAACATCAGCAATCCCCAGAGCCAGGGATCCTGTACCCCGATGATAAACAAGGCAATGCCAAACCCAGCACCGGTCACAAAATTCACTTTTGTCCGGATTATGACATATTCAATAACGACAGAACCAAATTCAGTCATCCGGCTGGCAAGTTCCTGCCGGTACGACCCAAGGATGGTATTGATCTTCTGAGAGAATACCGTAGCCTCTAAAAGCAGGAACAGAGTGGTAAAGAGAACGATAAAAAGAGCGGATATCTGCCCGACAAAAGAGGTGACCATTTCAGGTGAGATGACACCAAGTGATCCGGTCATC
>NZ_JAIWNS010000020.1 GCF_020216685.1 Methanospirillum hungatei
TGGCTTGCCGGGATGAGAGTAGACACCTTTATTCCAAATTTTGAAAGGATTGTATCAATCTCCCCCATATTGGACTGTATCCCTTCTTCTATCCGGGGTATATGTTCTACAAGAGGGGATATCGAAAGCACCACCATCGCCACAACCCCGATAAGACAGCCAAGGAAGATGAAAAATGCCAGATATCCGGATATGCGGGGGTCAAATCCTCGTTTTTGGAACCATAGCGAGACAACGGAGAAGATAACCGCAGCAAATACCGATAATAAAAACGGGCCGATGAAACCTCCGGCCATTTTCAGCCCTGCGAGGATGATAAAACAGCAGGCGGTCAGGAAGATAATCCTATCGGACTGAGGAAGATTTTCAAGAGAAACCATAGTATAGAGACGATCGGGAGCTGTATAGTTCTTTTCGTATGAAAAGGGTTATGAGCTGATAAGGAGATGTATTGAATTAGATAATCATCATCGGTTTATTGCCTGGTGGGGTGTGGCATAACCAGATGCTCTTCTGACTGGTGAATTATGGGGGGGATTCACATGGACGCTATCGCCATACTTGGATTTTTCTGTCTTATTTCTGCAGTAATCACGTATGGTCTTGGCATTTTTGTCTATGCCAAAAACCCAGACTCCAGAGTAAACCGCCTGTTTCTCATGGTAACCGCCGGTGCATCGTACTGGGCTGTCGGAGAATACCTGATTTGGAGTGTCAATAGTTATGAAAATGTCCTGTTCTGGCTAAAGGCGAGTTCTCTCTGGACTGTGGTCATTGTAATGTGTATTCATTTCATCCTCTGTTTTGCGGATCATCCGATGGCACGACGGGAAAATCGTGTATATCTTATCATGCTCCTCTACATTCCTGCAATAATTCTTGCAGGGGTGAATTTTTTCACAGATCACATCTTTACCGTCGCGTACTCACCAGATTTCAGGTATTATTACACCCCGTCAATCGGGGATCCGATTTATACCGCTGCCACAATCTATTTCCTTGCCATCCTGTTCTGGGCGATATATATCGGCTGGCAGGCACGAAGATTTGCCGGGAATGATACCTTAATGCGGCAGTCAAGTTCTGTCAGTATCGGTCTTCTTATTCTCTTAGGATTCGGCTCGCAGTCTGTCGTCATCCTCCCACTTTTTGGAATTTTTGCACCCAATATGGTGTTTATCGGGATCGTTCTCTTTTCGGTGGCAATCACATATGCAATTCTGAAGTATGGACTGTTCATTTTAAGCCCTGAAACGGTTGCAACAAATATCATTCAGACCATGCCGGACGGACTTATCCTCACCGATATGGACGGGCGGGTAATTACCACCAACAGTTCTGCAAAAAAACTTCTTGCCGGTTCATTTCAGACAAATCCGGGTGTATTCACCGGACCTCCTCTGCCTGAACCAATTTTTTCCAAAATCCGTGATGATATTGTGCGGAACGGTATGATCTCTGACTATGAACTGATTCCGGATTCTGACACAAAGAAAACCATGAGTGTATCAGGATCACTGGTTACTGATCCGGACCGGGGACCTGCAGGACTGATTCTTATCATTCATGACATCACCGAACGGAAGAATGCTGAAAAAGCACTCAAACTTGCAAATGAAAAGATATCTCTTCTGACACACCTCACCAGGCATGATATCAGCAATCTTGTTATGGCCGTTTCAGGATATCTGGAGATCTTGGAGAGTGAGGATGATGAGCAAAGGCGCAAAGAAATACTCTCCGTTTGCATGAATCTCGTGGAGAAAATTACAAGGCATCTTCATTTTTCACGGGAATACCAAAGTATCGGACTTCATGAACCGGTATGGCAGGATTGTGAGCGGCTGATCATGCGGGCTGTTTGGGATATTCAGCATGACCAGATTGAACTGATAATCAACCTCGTTCCAGCGGAGATATTCGCGGACCCGCTCTCGGTAAAAGTCATATATAATCTCTTAGAAAATGCCATGCGTCATGCCACGGGAATTTCCCGGATAGAGATTTATTCCCAGGAGATGGATGATGGATCATATGCACTTGTCATTGAAGATGACGGTCCCGGGGTCAGACCTGATGAGAAGGAGCGCATCTTTAAGCAGGGATATGGAAAGAATACCGGCCTTGGCCTGACACTTGCACGGGAGATCCTGCTGGTTACGAATATTTTGATCTGTGAAAATGGTGAATTTGGAAAGGGAGCACGGTTTGAGATACGAATTCCACCCGAATCATGGAGAAAGAAAACCCGGGAATAGAATCATGAATCATACACCACTTTTTGTTGATTTTCAAAATATCACGGTTGCCCTCAACTCCACCGTCCTGCTTCATGAACTTACGGTTCAGATTCCGGATGGAGAGCATGTTGCTATTCTGGGTCCGAATGGTTCAGGAAAATCGACCTTTATCAGAACACTCATGAGGGAACATTATCCGGTCTATGCAGAATCAGGCTCAGTCTTTCGGATCTGGGGTCAGGATACATGGGACGTCTTTACCCTTCGATCTCATTTCGGGTATGTATCCCAGGACCTTCAATATACATTTCACCGGAATATTTCCGGAAGAGAGGTGATTCTATCAGGATTTTTCAGTAGTATCGGACTCTTCTTTCATACCATCACACCAGAGATGGAAAACAAGGCAGATGAGATCCTCTCTTTTCTTGAAATTTCTCATCTGGCTGATCGGTCATTTTCTGATATGTCAACCGGCGAGGCCAGGAGATTTCTTATCGGACGGGCACTGGTTCATAATCCACGGGTCCTGATCCTTGACGAACCTTCAAACAGTCTGGATCTGCATGCCCTGCATATGCTCCGCTCTACCATGAGAAAGGTTGCGGCACAGACGGTCATCATACTTGTCACTCATTCCCTTCCGGACATCATTCCTGAGATAAACCGGGTTATTTTGTTTAAAAACGGTGCCATCTATCAGGACGGACCAAAAGAAGAGGTACTGTCAGATCGATCTATTGGTGCTATCTTTGATGTTCCGGTCAGGATCATTCATGATGACGGATACTACTATGCAACAGGATATTAACAGATTAATTGAATGATAATCCAGTTGTGGGATAAAAAAAGGGTGATATTGATCTGATTAGAAGCGTCTTCTGTTAAAGCCGCCGCTTGAACCGCCAAACCCACCGCTCCGGTTTCCACCAAAGTCACGGCGTGGCTGCATTGGGCGTGCTTCATCGATACGCATCGTTCTTCCGTCAAATTCGGTATCGTTCAGGGCATCGAGTGCTGCCTGGGCTTCCTCTGAAGTTCCCATCTCGACAAATCCAAAACCTTTGTTCTCAATGATTTTGGCGCTGACAACCTCTCCATAGGATGAGAAAAGTTCGCTGAGCTGGCTTTCGTTCGTGGAGTAGGGCAGGTTGCCTACGTATAATTTCTTTCCTTCCATGATAGTCCCTTATGGGCTTTTGCATAACTGTTGGGCCGCAGTGATCACAATCACATTGCGCCAGAGAATTACCAAGAATAGCAGTGAGATACCCTTTCGAACTGAACGAGAACTTACAAAAACTATTTCCAGAATTTACTCTTTCGTCTGCACATACACATTACCGCATGAGCATATAAGGTTTTTCCAGAATTTGCAATATTGACCGGATTATTTTTTAGAGAGACGGCCATTTTGTTGCTGTTTATTATGACTGACCATGCCTTGTGATGTCCCCCATGCTTCAGAACCCAGGAAATTCAGCACATGCCCGGTCACCAGATACTGCTGCTGATATCCGGGTCATGCCATTCTGATGAACTATGGGTGCTCTCTGAATGGCTATCGTGTTCACTTATCCCGAAAACCGGGGGGTTCCTGTATAAGCCGGACAAGACAAGATTCAATAGAGTGATCGATTACTGAAAACTCAGAATTCTCTTTCATCAGAATGAGCTTTTGTGTCACTTCCATACGACCTGACATGGGCCCAGGCTTTATGATATCGGTTCCAGGAACCGTTCTCCTCATATATTCTGATATCCGGCCGGTCATAGAATTCCCGGTCAGCTCCAACCGGGCACACCTTGATACATACTCCGCATGGGGACCGGTACTCTGCATTCAGGGCAGCACTCCGGTAAGCACACGCCTTTTTATTTGTTGTAGATTCAGGGTAATCTTCCTCTTCCAGTGCCTGGACCGGACAGGCACGGATACAGGCATTACACCGGGTACAGAGGGATGTTTCAATCAGGGGATCAGAATCAATCCTGGCAGTGGTAAGAACCGTACCAAACCTGACCCGTGGCCCCCATGCTCTGGTCAGAACCATATTGTTTCTCCCAAAGGTGCCAAGACCGGCAAGGACTGCGGCATGACGATGTGAAAAGAAGGCAACAGGGTTCTTCTGTAATACGTTAATGCTTCCATACCCGTCGCGGGGGATTGAAACCGAAGGAAAACCCTGATCATTGAGGAGTGTAGCAAGACGCCAGGTATTCTGATCGAGCAGACTGTTTACGACCTTATACTCTTCACGATACCAGATGGATGGAGCAGTCTCAACCACAGGCAGATGCACGGGAAGGCCGATAACAACAGCAGTCCGTGCCTCCGGATAGATGGAGGTCGGATAAAATGATTCAGGAACCCATGGGGAAAAGAGGGGCTGCTCCCACCGGCTCACATCGGCACATCCGACACATGAGATACCCATATCTGTGCAGGTCCGGATGATGAGATCCCTGATTATCATAGCAGAACCATCCTTTTCCTCAGGAAAAAAAGGGAATGAATGCTCCCTCCAGACCTATATGGCATGGCTTTCCCTATACCCTGAAACGGGCCATATCACGTGATATTTTATCGATCCTGATCGTTGCTTCCTGAATAGACTGGGCAATACAATCAAGAGAAACGGAATTCTCCTCGGTTAATGCGGCAGTATTGCCCAGTTCATTGATGGTAGTATGGAATGACTCATTCATGGAAGTAATATGCTCCATTACCATCTCATAGGCTGCCATCTGATCCTGGCTGGCTGAGTCGATCGAAATGATCCGCTTGGTGATCTCATCGATTGAAGATGCCAGCTCAGAAAAGATCTTCAATGTTTCATCAACTGCCCTGCTGCCATTCGTGATATCCTGTCGTGAGGTATCAATGGCACTTTTCATCTTTGCCGACCGTTCCTGGAGAAGAGAGATGATACCACTGATCTTCTCTGCAGATTTCTGTGATTCAAGTGCAAGTGCCTTAACTTCTCCGGCAACTACCGCAAACCCTTTCCCTGCATCACCAGCACGGGCGGCTTCGATTGCGGCATTGAGTGCAAGAAGATTTGTCTGGTCAGCGATATCGGTAATGATACCGACAATATCACCGATCTTATCCATCTCCGAATTAATCTCATGAATGATTCTGCCGGTCTCATCATGCGACTTTACAATGGACCTCATGCCGATATCTGCAAGAGTGCTGCTTTCAGATCCCTTATGTGAGAGCTGCTGTGACTGATTGATAAGAATTGATGCCTCTGCGGTCTGGCGGGCAATATCAGAACCGATGGATGTCACAGTACTGACCGTATCCTGAATCTTTGTGATTCCGGATTTTGACCGATCAGCCTGAATGCTGAGCTCGTTTGTGCCCCGTGCAATCGCCTGGGATGCAGATGCGATCTCCTCTACACTTGCATTTGACTCTTCCATCTCGGTCATCAGACCCTGTACCTCGTCAGAGAGAGCACCAATCAGGGACCCCATCTGGATACCAATGGTATCAAGCGCAGTCCTGAAATGAATAAAGTCTCCGGAGACGGGAACACCGGGGTCAAACCGTGCAGAGAAATTCCCTGCTGAATACTCGCGGGCAAGCGACATTGCCTCAGTAACCGGCCGGACGACAGCATCAAGAGTATCATTCACCGCTTCGATGACATGGCGGTACTCACCGGAGAAATGGACTGGATCTCCACGAACATTGAGATCACCATTTGATGCCGCCTGTGCTATCCCGTTTATCTCTAGAAGGACTGCCTTTTGATCTTCTCCGTCCCTGGTGATAGTATCCATCGTCTGCTGCAGGCGAAAAGCCATGGTATCAAAGGTTCTCCCAAGGATGGCAACCTCATCATGTCCGTCAGGGTTAATCCGGCAGGAAAGATCACCCTCTGCCAGGCGCCCTGCTGCATATGTGATCTCCTGTATCGGACGACTGATGGACCGTGCAACAATATAAAGCAGCCCTACTCCACCGGCGGAGATCAGGATACCAAAGATGACCAGGATAATGGTGAGGGAGATTGCATTGGCAGTCAGGATGGATGACGGGACCAGGACCAGAACCTTCCAAGGCAGATCAGGATCACCAACCACGACATCTGACATCTTCCCGACATAGGGACCAAGGGTAAAGGTTGCATCAGTCTTTCCGGTAATAATCTGCTGAATGGTCTCCTCTGATATTGAAAAAACAGGGGCAAGGGAAGCAAGCGGTTCACCAACCGTTCCGATATCCCCCGTGACTCCTGCTATTGTTCCATCATTACTCACTATCAGGACGATTCCTTCTCCATTATAGAGGAAGGTTTCATCTGCAAGATGGTCAATATCAGCAAGGGTAACGTCGACACCGGTTATCCCAAGAAACGTTCCCTGATAGAGGATTGGAACGATGGTTGACGCCATCAGGACCGGGACACTCTGTGATGGTTCAACATACGGATTGGTCAGGAGTTTCTGATGTGTTTGTGCAGGAATGGTATAGTAATCCTGTGTATAATCTGTCTCAGTGTCTACAGAATCCGGCTCATATATCATCCGCTGCGGAACACCATCCTCCCGGTACCAGTACATATTCATCCGTCCTGTACTGGAAAACCCGTTCTTCCCTGCATACCGGGAGTCGGCACGATCATACGCATTCTCTTCCCACATCGTGTAAACTCCATTATAGAGAAGATGGTTCTTCAATATCCCACCGATAATTGACTCAACTTCCTCTCTTGGCAGTGGTTTTCCTGCACTATATGGCCCAAGAAGCACATCAGCCAAAGATTCGGTCGAGTGCATCGGTTCAAGTAACACCCCTTTTATCGCTTCAGCCTGTGCATCTGCGAGAATTTTAAGTTCATCTTCAGCTCCTGAAACAGAGGTATTATATGTTGAAAATGCTGCAAACAAAATGATAACACTGGCAACAACAAGAAGAGAGAGAGAACCTGCATATAGGATTTTTTTATTGATTGAACTGACCGAAAAGAGAGAGGCCATGTTAGATCATGTATGAGCAATGTAATAAAGGAAGCGGGTATGGGGATCATATCTCCTGCACCATGACAGATCCTATCATGGTTGTCGTCAAATGTGTACTATGGATAGCCGGGTACCGGGATCAGAGTTACAACAACGGATGAAACGATTTAAAGCCCGAATGGAGGAACAAAAACCGGACTATGAACTGGTAGTAATTTTTGGAAATATCAACCTTTATTATTTCACCGGAACCATGCAGGACAGCATGCTCTGCATACCACGGGACGGTGAACCAACCCTCTGGGTCAGGAAGAGCTATGAGCGTGCGAAACATGAATCTGAATTCCCGTGTATTGAAAAAATGGGAAGTTTTCGTGACGCTGCCAGGGCATATACGGATGTTCCTGATACCGTGTATCTTGAAACGGATATCGTACCGCTCGCTCTTTACCAGCGGTTTTCAAAGTATTTTCCAATATCGCACGTTGAATCAGTGGATCGGGAACTCTCAATGGTCAGGGCTGTGAAGAGTCCATTTGAAATCTCCCTCATGGAAGAGTCAGGGAGAATTCATGCCCGTGTACTGGAAGAAAGCGTTCCAGATATGCTGACTGAAGGGATGCGTGAGAGTGAATTCGCAAGCAGACTGTATGGCCATCTGGTCGATGAAGGTCATCATGGAATTGCACGGTTTGGTATGTTTAACACCGAAATGCTCCTTGGTCAGATAGGATTTGGAGAGAACTCACTCTATCCGACATATTTTGATGGCCCTGGCGGATCTGTCGGGTTATGCCCTGCCGTTCCCCTCCTTGGTGACCGGAAGAGGAGACTGAAAAAAGGAGACCTTGTCTTTGTTGATGTTGGATGTGGATGTGGCGGGTATCATACAGACAAAACCATGACCTATATGTTTGGTGCATCTCTTCCTGATGACGTAATTGAGAAGCACAACCGGTGCGTGGAGGTGCAGAACCATCTGGCTTCTCTCCTTGTCCCAGGAAATATCCCATCGCAGATATACCGGGATGTAATGGCAGCGTTAGAGCCGGAATTTTTAGAGAATTTTATGGGATATAAAGACCGGAAAGTAAAGTTCCTTGGCCACGGTGTCGGTCTGTTAATCGATGAGATCCCGGTAATTGCTGAGGGTTTTGATGAGCCGTTGGAAGAGAATATGGTATTTGCCCTTGAGCCAAAGAAAGGAATCCCAGGAGTTGGAATGGTAGGAATTGAGAACACGTTTGTGGTTTCAAAAGGAAGGGGGCGGTGTATTACGGGAACAAATCCCGGACTCATCCGGGTATGAGAGATCCTATCTGAATCTGATATGATGGTGCTTTTGAAGATACTGAAGAATCTTATCAGATTCAATCCATCTTTTATCCAGCTGGTTTATCAGTTCATCAATAACCCGTATCTGTTTTATTCTGGCAATTTCAGCCACTTTCCGTTCGGTTATATCTGCTATCTGAACCAGGATCCATCCGACTGCATGATCCGGATGCGGGATTGGAGTTATCATCATCTCCAGGTACCGGATGCCGGAGCGGTCAGGTGGGAGATCATACATCTTACGAAGAGAATCAAAATCCAATTTCACTTCAGTCCCAACTATTACCTATTATGACTTTCGGTAGAGAGAGAAAGAGGCGTGAATAACCGATAGAATAGAGTGATCCTATGGCCGACAGATTATGATGATCATTGCGCGAGTTACAAATTTTTGTGAGCATACAATATTATCCACAGACCTTCTCATTTTTTCTCACATCTAGTAAATCAATAAATTGCAGCCAGATAAAAAATTTATTCGAATATTAGAGAGACTTAAATGATCTACATATTTGTACGACAAATACATCATTATATGTGTTTCAATTCTACACGATTGATCATGCGATCAGCAATCATCTGATTGTCGATCTGAATTCAGCCGGATATGAGGATCATCGATCCGGCCGGATATGCCCCCCACATGAACCTGATGGTGGTACAACAATGGCTGACAACTTTGATGTCAAACTTGACAACAAAACCTACATCCCTGACCCGTCCTACCAGGCAAATTCTGCCCTTGGTGACTATAAAAAAGCCTATGCAGAGTTTTTATCAGACCCGGACGGATTCTGGGCCGGTAAAGCCAGGGAACTGGACTGGATAAAACCATGGGATAAGGTAAAAGAGTGGAACTGGCCTGACGCCCGGTGGTTTTGTGGAGGAAAACTCAATGTCTCCGCAAACTGTCTGGACCGGCATGTAAAGAACGGAAGAAGAAATAAACTTGCCCTGATCTGGAAGGGTGAGCAGGGGAAAGAGGAGATCTACACATACCGTCAGCTCTACCGGGCTGTGATGCGGTTTGCCAATGCACTGAAAAAACTCGGTGTCCAGAAAGGGGACCGGATATGCCTGTATATGCCCCTTGTCCCTGAGCATATCATCGCTATGCTTGCCTGTGCCCGGATTGGTGCAGTGCACTCCATCGTCTATGCCGGATTCGGAGCAGAGGCTCTCCATGCACGAATCAGGGATGCACAGGCAAAAATTGTGATAACTGCGGATGTCGGAGTCAGGCGTGGTAAATTAATCCCACTGCGGAGTATCGTGGATGATGCGGTCAAAAACTCCCCCAGTGTTGAGAAGATCGTGGTACTGAGCAGGGAACGGTGTCCGGTGGAACTCTACTCAGAGATGGAAGTGGACTTTTACGCTATCCAGGAAGGTGTCAGTGATGAATGCCCGCCAGAGGAGATGGACAGTGAAGACCCGCTCTTTATCCT
>NZ_JAIWNS010000021.1 GCF_020216685.1 Methanospirillum hungatei
CTATACAAGCGGGACGACCGGCCAGCCAAAAGGGATTGTTCATACCACCGGAGGATATCTCGTCGGAGCTCATTACACCTGCAAATACATCTTTGATCTCAAAGAGAACGATGTCCACTGGTGTACTGCCGACCCGGGCTGGATCACCGGACATAGTTATATCGTGTATGGTCCGCTCTCAGTAGGAGCTACAGTGCTCATCACCGAGATCACCCCTGATTATCCTGACCCGGGAGTCTGGTGGAGTCTTATTGAAGAGTTTGGTGTAACGGTCTTTTACACCGCTCCAACCGCCATCCGGATGTTCATGAAGGTTGGTGAGCAATGGCCGGATAAGTATAACCTCAGCTCCCTCCGGATCATCGGATCGGTCGGCGAACCCCTCAACCCGGAGGCATTTGAATGGTACTACCGGGTTATCGGAAGAAACAGGTGCCCCATCCTTGATACCTGGTGGCAGACGGAAACAGGTATGCACATGATCACAACCCCGCTTGGACAGCCTATGAAACCCGGATTTGCAGGCGTTCCTATACCAGGAGTTGTGGCAGATGTGGTGGACAAGGAAGGCAATCCGGTTCCTGCACGGCAGGGAGGTCTGCTGGTCATCAAGGAGCCGTGGCCATCGATGATGCGGACCGTCTACAATAATCCGGACCGGTATAAGCAGTACTGGAACCAGATTAAAAACTGGTATACCGTCGGTGATCTTGCGGTAAAGGACGAGGACGGATACATCATGGTTCTGGGAAGATCTGATGATATCATCATCGTCGCCGGTCATAATCTGGGAACGGCAGAGGTGGAATCAGCCCTGGTCTCCCACGAAGCAGTTGCAGAGGCTGCCGTCATCGGTGTTCCGGACGAGGTGAAAGGACAGGCGGTAAAAGCCTTTGTCATCCTCAGACAGGGATATGAACCAAGTCAGAAGCTCGTCTCCGAACTGACATACCATGTCAGGATGACCATCGGCCCAATCGCCATGCCATCCGGCATAGAATTTATGGATAAGCTGCCAAAGACGAGAAGCGGGAAGATCATGCGACGTGTCCTCAAGGCAAAAGAGATGGGAGTTGATCCAGGCGACATCTCAACCCTTGAAGAATAATTTTTTTTTAACCTTCCCCCTTATTTCCAAGATGAAAAACACCACATCCATTCAGATTACCCTAAATTTGAGTCCATTATTAGGAAATAAACTCATTTTGAGTATTTAAGACCCCTGACCAGACATGGATCAGGTTCCAAAATCCCCATAGCGGCCTTCTATGGAATCACATATTCAAACACTATGCCCGGAACGATATGAAGGTAAGGAAAAGCCAAGGATCCATATGCTAATATATTAATATTTTTATATTAACTATAAAGAATCTCGTATAAAAACAAGACCTTTATAGAACTCTTCAAGATATTCCTCCATGTTCAGGCTTCCTTCCTGAAAAGGACAGTCAAGTTCCATTATTTTATGAATTACATCCTTTCCTGGCATGATCATATCAATAGGGACTCCTGCCAGCTCGGATCCCTGGATCAATGCCCTCCGGAACGGTCCAATACAATAGGCAATTCTCTTTTTATACGTATCTTTCGTTTTTTGAAGATACCCCGCTACCCGTTCGGTTTCAATCCTGAGAAAATCCTCCTGTATGGATGGATCCTTCACTTTTCCCAGCATATATTGATAATGAGCGTAAGGATACATGGTTTCCAGTTCTGCCGGGAGGATACCACAGGTTCCAAAGATCACGATATGATATAAATCAGGCTGCAGAACCTCATCGATGATCGCTCGCATGATCCGGTGACTCGGACTGGTACTGTATGGTTTTCGCACCGCACAGGGGATAAATATTGCAATGTCACGAGGGGGCACCTCGTACACATCAATGATGTACCGGTAGGATGCCTCAAATTCGGGAAGATAAAAGGGTGGATCGGTCAGTATCTTGTCAGATGGGGAGTGCTGTACGTCAGTTCTCGGATCTTCCATTCCATACTAATGACCATGAGAGGGCATATAAGTCCTATGAGAGAATAAACTCATGCCTGGTTGTGACCAGCTGAACCGATATACGCATTGTACCCGAAAGGAATACCAGACGTCCACTCTGGGTCATTGGGATTCCAAACGATATTCAGACCAGAGTTGTTACATACCCAAAGGGAATCCTGAATCAAAAATCCCATGTATTATCACATCCAATAATGAAATCATGACTCATTACTTCATTATTTGTTTGGTTTTTCTGCTCGGTATTGCCTCCCTTTCAGCAGATCTGCAGGATAGCCCTGACATTGTGGAACCAATCACCATTTCAGAAACCAACCTCACAAAAGACCTATCACAATCAGAAGTACAAACAGAGAATAACCAGGCATCAGATTCTCTGGACAAACCTGTTGCAGAAATGGTTGCATTTGTTCAGGAGGCGGTTCAATATGCCCGGGATAATAAGAAGGAAGATGTCCTTGCTGAATTTAGTAACCGGAGCGGATCATTCTTCAGAGGAAACCTCTACATCTATGCCTATGATTTTGACGGAATCACCCTTGCCCACCCGCTCCAGACCGAATTAATCGGAAAGAGCAGACTAAAAGAGCGTGATGCAGAAAATGAGTACTTTATCCGAAATCTGCGTGATGTAGCTTTGAACGGATCAGGATTTGTTGTCTTTCATTATGTAAATCCTGGCCACAACAATGCTGTTGAGAAGAAACTTGGATATGTTGAGGCAGTGGATGATACCTGGTGGCTTGGCTCAGGGATTTATGGTGAGAACGTCACCCTTCCGAAAGAAGTTTCCTGGCATACTCCAATTTAAATACTGAATGATTCTGAAAACCAATCTCTTTTTCCATCTGCAATTTCAGGTAGATATCTTTTAAAATGAACACGCAGTTCCATCCGGAGTTTAGGGAGATTTGATCGACCAACAGGTTTTCAATTGTTAAACCAATTGATTAACCAATTCAAATAAGTAAATATATACCTCCACCAGTGTACCTTTTTTTCACTCGTCATATTCATTGTGTGAGTGTACTCCGGCTATTCAATATCCGGACTATGTGCAATCATATGTGATGAGATAACAAAAATCGGTATCACTGGAGTTACTGAATGAAACAATACATTTTGTTTATCATCTGTGCAATCCTTGGAGCTCTATTCCTTGGAATGCCGGTATGTGCAGAAGAGAGTAAAACTCGTATCATTACTGATATGACCGGAAATGAAATCGAAATTCCGGAAGCTATTGAACGTGTTGCATTTTTTGGAGGCCCAATCGGTCAGGTCCCCTATATTCTTGGTGTTCAGGATACCATTGTTGCGACTTCAATCGGGAGTAAGAATTCGCAGCTTCTCAACATCATGGACCCGAACCTGAAAAATATTGCTGCACCACGACAGACAAATGGAATTATCAATATTGAGGAATTGATCAAATCAGAACCACAGTTTGTTCTTGCAGGGAATGTAGACGGGGAGATTGTTGAAAAACAGACTTCAATTCCGGTTGTTTACTTCTTTGAGAACTCCGACGGTAATGTAGAGCAGACAAAAGCCGAAGTCACCTTTATCGGCTCTATCTATGGAAAAGAAGATCGGGCACAGAAATATGCAGACTATCTTGACTCTACGTTATCACTAGTGAAATCACGTATCGGAGACATTCCACTTTCTGAGCAGAAAGTTCTCTTTAACGGATATGATGCAAATCACCTCATCACCTATGGTGGAGACAGCTACATGCAGGAGCGTATTGAGAACGCCGGTCTTCAAAACGCTGCACTCGAAGTAAATACCTCTGGTGTCAGGCCTGGAATTCATGCAGGTCTTGATGAGATCTCCATGGAACAGGTCCTGAAGTGGAACCCGGATATTCTGGTCATTGATACCGGATCACCTGAAGATGTGTACAATGATCCGAAGTGGGCTAGTGTTAAGGCAGTTCAGAACCGCCAGGTATTCCGGCTTCCAAATGGTGTGTTTGTATGGAACCGGCCAACCGCAGAGTCTGCAGTCCTTCACCCGCTCTGGATGGCTAAAATTGCATATCCTGAACGATTTAATGACATCTCCATGCAGGATGAGGTCAAAAAATTCTACCAGGAGATCTTCTCCTATGAGTTAACCGACGAACAGGTCGATAAGGTCCTCTCTGGTGAATTTGCATCTGCCATAAGTGCAGGAAAGGGACAGACAAACCAGACAAACATGGGAAATAAGTAATTCCCGGAGAACATTTTTTCATTTTTTTGACAGGATATCTGATATGATCCATGTCATTGATACCAGAGTAAACGCTTATGATAAGAAATCCTGTAAAAAAAGAGTTTAGGGGAAGACGAAATTACACCCTGCTAAAGACAGGTCTGGTTCTTTTTCTTTGTAGCACGACTCTGATCTCTCTTATGGTCGGACGATTCGACGTACCCCCTTATGACGTAATCAATGCTATTTTTTCCGGTTTTATTCCATCTCCTGACCTCTCGCCTACAGTCAGAAGTGTAATCGTGGATGTCCGGCTTCCCCGGGTTATCGCAGTAATTCTCGTAGGTGCTGCTTTATCTGTTGCTGGTGCTGCATTCCAGGGACTTTTCCGAAACCCGCTCGTATCTCCGGATATTCTGGGAGTCTCTGCCGGTGCAGGCTTTGGAGCAGCACTTGCCCTTCTCCTGACTGAAAACATATTTATTACCCAGACATTTGCTTTCCTCTTTGGGATCATCGCGGTAGGACTTGCATATATGATAAGCCGGGTTTACCGGGTCAGCACAACCCTCACTTTGGTCCTTGCCGGTATTGTGGTCGCAGCTCTTTTTCAGGCCCTGACTTCACTGGTAAAATATGTTGCAGATCCTCTCAATAAATTGCCGGCCATTGTTTTCTGGCTGATGGGTTCATTTAACCACATATCAAACTCCGATCTGATGGTGGCCGGGCCATTGCTGCTTGGAGGAATGTTTATTCTTTACCTGGTCAGGTGGCGGATTAATGTTCTTTCCATGGGTGAAGAGGATGCACGGGCACTTGGTGTTGATATCAGGCAACAAAAGGCGATTATCATCATTTCAGCAACGCTAATTTCAGCTGCTGCTGTTTCTATATGTGGAATAGTCGGATGGATAGGACTTGTTATCCCTCATGTAGGCAGGATCCTGGTGGGTCCGGATCATAAACTGCTCATTCCTATCGCTGCCTTAGTAGGAGCAACATATCTTCTGATCGTGGATACCGTCGCACGGACGGTAACGGTTACTGAAATCCCTATCGGGATTATTACTGCACTCGTGGGAGCACCGGTATTTGCATACCTTCTCAGGAAGACACAGACGGGGTGGAAGTAGTGACTAATCCATTAATTATCTCTGATCTTTCTTTTCGTTATCATGCAAAAGACGAAACCACCATTTTTTCCGGTATCAACCTGTCCCTTGCAAAAGGAGAAATATTCTGTCTGATCGGTCCGAATGGGACAGGCAAATCAACCCTGATAAAATGTATTGCCGGTCTTCTGACAGCCGAATCTGGCTCCGTCCACATTGATGGTGAAGAATTGAAGACACTCAGCCCGGCACGATCAGCCAGGATCGTTGGGTATGTCCCCCAATCACATACTCCCTCCTTCCCGTTTCCGGTTCGGGACGTGGTTGTCATGGGGAGATCACCCCATCTGGGTCCGCTTTCTTCACCGTCAGATTCTGATATGATGATTGCAGAGGAGTCCATGAAAACCGTCGGAGTATCACATCTGGCTGACCGTCCCTGCACTGATATCAGTGGCGGAGAGTATCAACTTGTCCTCATTGCACGGGCTCTGACTCAGCAGCCACGGATTCTTCTTCTTGATGAACCCACATCTCACCTGGATCTGGGAAATCAGATGAAGATTCTTCGTACTATTAGAAAATTGAGCGAACAAGGCCTTTCTATTCTGATGGCCACCCACTTTCCTGATCACGCATTCCTCATATCGGGACAGGTAGGGATGATGATGAATAAAGGGCTATCCAGAACCGGATCAGCAGAATCAATCATAAACGAAGGGATTATGCGGGAGGCTTATGATGCAGAAGTATGCATCATGACCATTCCAGGTGACAATGGCAGAAAGATCTGCATCCCTATGCTATCAGCCGGGGATAATCAGGAATATGCCCATACAATCATGAATTGAAGGAGTGACACATGAATACACACGATAATGCACAAAACAGTGAAAATGAAACCACACGATATGATCGGATGGATATAGAGCAGGCTCGGGCATTTGATGAAACTGCATCGAAGATATTTGCTCCGATTTACCCGGTTATTGCACGGCAGATTCTGGATAGGACCAAAGTATCAAGGGGAGTAGCTCTTGACGCAGGGTGTGGACCTGCTCACCTGTCCCTGGCCCTTGCACAGGAATCTGAGCTAAAACTATTTGCTTTTGACGCATCTCCCATGATGTTGGCAATTGCCTATGAACATATAACCGATGCAGGACTTGTCAAAAGAGTGGTCCCAGTTCTTGGAGATGTTCATGACATCCCTTTTGAAGATAATTCAATCGATCTGATTGTGAGCAGGGGATCCTGGTTCTTCTGGGATAATCTGGATCTGGCATTTAAAGAGATGTACAGAGTTCTGTCACCAGGTGGAATGACATTTATCGGGGGAGGATTTGGGAATGCACAGCTGAAAAAAGAGATTCATGCAACCATGGCTGAGATGGATCCGGAATTTTCAAAAGGGGTTTCTAACCGGATGATGACGAATAATCCAGACCGGATTAAAAAAGAACTGGAAAAGGCAGAAATCCAGACCTATGATCTGATACAGGACGACTCAGGGTTCTGGCTTATCATCAGAAAATAAAGGAAAACCAATGACAATCTGTTCAGTATGTGAGATGCGTTGTAATATTCAGGAGAACCAGTCCGGATCATGCGGAATGTATACCTGCCATGATGGGCAGATTCATGAACGGCATCCAAATTCATATCTTGTTGAATATCCGGTCAGTATTGAGACTATCCCGTTCCTACATTTTTATCCGAAACAAAAATTTTTACAGGTCAGTACCGTTGGTTGTAATTTCAGATGTGTGGGATGTGTATCAGATCTCCTGACCAGAACAGCCGCAGAATTTACCCCTTCACTGATTCATACTACACCTAAAGACATGGTTTCCCGTGCTATCAGCGAGAAATGCAGGGGAATCGTATTTGCTCTCAATGATCCAACGGTATCATTTCCATCCTTTCTTGCTCTGGCGCACCAGGCGAAACAGGCAGGACTCCTGATCGGCTGCTCCACAAACGGGTATTTCACTGATGAGTCATTATCCCTGATGATACCGGTTGTTGATGCGGTCGCTGTCGGGATTAAGGGAAGCGACGATGCCGCCTATCACGCATGTGGCGTGAGATCATCAGAACCGGTGTTCAGAAATATCAAGAAACTTGTGGATTCAGGCATCCATGTCGAAGTGACCGTGGTATATGAAAAAGGATCAGAAAAAGAATTGATAAAAACAGGCCGGCGTATTGTTGAAATCAGCCCGGAGATCCCCATTCTGGTTATGAGATTTATCCCCTTTGGTCCGGCTGATCTGGCTCTTGAACCGGGCATCCGTGCATCTGAAAAGATGTGTGATAAACTGCGGGAATTTGCCAGATATGTATATCTCTTTAATTCACCGGGTTCAGCATATCTTCAAACCAGATGTCCAAAGTGCGGTCAAATCATTGTAAGACGGGAGTTTTATGGTCCAATGGGGGCCAGGGTGATCGACAAATCCACACAATGGACCTGTTCCTGTGGATTTCACATTCCATATATTGGTACGATTGCACAAAATGCATACCAGGAAGAGGGTATGATGGGAGGGTATCGCCCGACTCGTGCTCTTGAAGTCATCAAGGCTATCACCACCTGTCTTGATATTCAGGATGAGAAAACAAGTGCAAAGGTGTGGATGGATTTTATCTCTCAAAATTATATCGACACACTTCATAAAAAAATCCAGAAGATTGAGACGTTCTATGAGGTCATTGCACATCTTGCGGAGATCACCGGAACGGTTCAAAAGGGTGATCTACTCATCGCATATATTCGGGATCGGATTGCATTCATCTCATCCCTTGTAGAGAATAAACCCAGACCACGGGTTTTGTATGTTATGGGAACTCCATTATTTATTTTAAATGAAGACAGGTTTGAAAACGCGATGGTCAGAGCAGCTGGGGGTGAACCGGTTAACGTAAATCTCCCCCGGAAAGGAAAACCCGGGATTATGGTGGATCCGGCATTTATCAACCAGTTGAATCCGGATGTTATCATGGTATCAGGATTTCTGTCAACTCCTCTTGAAGATATCTATGCAATCTGTGCAGAACAGGGCATCGATGTGAATGCGGTTCGACACCACCGGATCCATCTCATGCCACCATCATGGGATTTTGGGAGCCCACGATTTGTACTTGGTCTCTTCTACCAGGTCAGCGTGCTCCACCCGGACATTGCTGTCGATATTGAGAAAGAAGCAGAGCAGTTTTACCAGCAATTCTATCACATGCCATACGCCGAGGCGAAACCAAACAGGTCCTTTTTCCGGCCCTGAAACCTCTTTTTTCAAAGAGCTCCAATACCGGCAACCCTTTGGCATATAACGTCACAATGATGTTTTATGAGCCGTATTTTGGTTTTGTTCATTGCGGGTCTGCTTATTTTCAGTCTGACATCAGCAGGAAATGCAGACATGACCCCCCTTCCAAAGGTCCAGCTGCCGCTTGCACCGCCAGCACAGGAACCACCGTTTGATGATGATGAATTCTTTGATAAGGCTAACACCACCATATACAAGATCTGCACCGGGGAAACACTCCCGGTCGGAAAGATGAATACTGCTGTTCATGACTCGCTCGCCGGGACTTATTACACCCTTATCAGGATGAATGTCAGTCAGGAACAGTATCCACGGGCAGAAGAAGTTGTATCATTCCTGTCCTACACCCTGACACTATCAGAAAATTACCAGGACTATGAATCAGAGCAGAATAAGTTCTCCCCGGTCGAAATGGGCATTACACCTTATGAAGATCTGAAACCATGGTACAATGCAGCAGCCAGAATGTGGAAAAAGATTTCAAAAGATTATCCAGGTGCAGAGATGTACGGGATGCCTGCTGCAATCGGACCAAAATCATGGATAATCGGGCAGGTTCCATAGTTGCCAGTCAGATCTTCCTTTAATTTCATGGGATCTGTTCAGATACCCCCAGATAGGACACATTCATGCATCTACCATTAATACTTCTTTTTCAGATCGCATCAGCAGTTTAGAAATCCATATGGCTGTATTATCATCTTAAAGAATGTTTCGAAATGATATCTGTCATTCCCAGATTTTTAGCCTGTTTTGGTCATTCCCGATAAGACTTATCTTCCATGAACGCAGGCGACAAATTCATTGGTTACTTGCTGCCACCTATGCTTATATACTAAAAGAACAAGAATCAGGTATATGTCAGGGATGAAGACCGGGTAAAAAGTTGAAACAGGAGAGGGAACCATGACTATCATAGACAACATTTCTATTGGAAAAAAATTAATTGGCAGTTTTCTCTTTATCGCAGCGATAGTGGGTATTGTTGCATTCATTGGATATTCTAATATGCAGACAATGAACACCAGTCTGACATCAGTATATAATGATCGGCTTATCCCAATTCAGGATCTGGGTTCAGCCGATGCTGTTTTATATGAAATCAGGGGTGATTTTTACAAATATCTACTCATACCTGAGGAACGAGAAAATACCCGGAAAAAATTTGATGAAAATATAAAACTTGTTGATCAGTTGATGCAAAATTACCAGACCTCGAACCTTCTGGATTCTGAAAAAACGGAGCTTACTATATTTACTACCAACTGGGAACGATATAAGACACTGATTAAGGAAAACCAAGCATACTGGGATGAAGGAAATGAAAAAGTTGTCCTTGA
>NZ_JAIWNS010000022.1 GCF_020216685.1 Methanospirillum hungatei
TTCTCTCACATCTGGTGAGATGCAAAAGGTCAGAAAAAATATTGGTGCCTCAATTGATTCTCTCAAAGAAATAAATAAAAATGCAGCTGAAAATTTAAAAACAGAGTCTGATTCCATATTTACTCAAGCCTCATTGATGATTAGTATTGCCGGTATAATCGGAATAGTAATTGCTCTTATCCTTGGGATCTTCATCAGCAGAGGAATCACCGGCCCCTTAAACAGGGCTGTGAATATGATTCAGGAGATGGGTAAGGGCCATCTTGGATTACGACTGGGAATGAACCGCAAAGATGAGATAGGGATCATGGCCGGGGTAATGGATTCTTTTGCCAATTATCTACAGGGAAAAGTAATCCGGACCATCCAGATGATTGCATCCGGAGAGAAAGCACAGAAACTGGAGCCACATGATACTTCAGATGAGATTACTCCTGCGTTAAATCAGATGATCCAGACTTTAAATGGATTACTGGACCAGATGGGCATGCTTATCGGAGAGGCACAGGAAGGACATTTAAATTCTCGCGGTGATGCATCACAATTTGTCGGGATCTACCAGGATCTGGTTACAGGGATTAATAATATGCTGGATGCTATTACCATCCCATTAAATGAAACCCTCCGGGTATCTGAACGATATGCAAATGTAGATTTCACTGCACGATTTGATGAAGGGCTGACAGTAAAAGGCGATCTTCTTGCATTAAAACAAAAACTGAATCAGATCGGTATTCATGTTGGTCAGGAGTTAAAAGCAGTTATTCAGGAGATATCAGATCAGGTCACTAATCTGTCACAATCGGCTGAATCATCAGCAGCAACCGTTGAGCAACTTGCCGCAGGAGCAGATGCAATATCTCAAAATGTTGAAAATGTCCAGGCAAATGCTGATTTGACAAAGCGATCAGTGCAGCAGGTTCTTACTGCCATGGAAGATCTTTCCACATCAGTCTCAACGGTTGCTGCCAAGGTGGATTCGGTTGCGAGATTAAGTCATGATGCCGATACTACTTCCTCTCTGGGTGTTGAGAAAGCGGCGATCGCTGAAAAAGGGATTCAGGCAATTAATGGCGCTGTTAATGATGTAGGAGACATAATCACACGTATCAGGGAACAAATGATTGAGATTGGCAAGATCGTGGAGATTATCAGTGGCATTGCTGATCAGACTAATCTGCTCGCACTCAATGCAGCAATAGAAGCTGCACGTGCTGGCGAAGCTGGAATGGGATTTGCAGTGGTTGCCAATGAAGTGAAGACTCTGGCACAGGATTCACAAGGATCAGCAGAAAATATCGCTAATATTATTGCAACTTTACAAAGTCAGTCTGAAAAAGCCGTACAGGCAATGGACCTTGCAACTAAAGAGGTTTCCAAAGGCTCTGCTGCAATTAATGAAACGATTACCTCATTCCGTTCAATCGCCGAGCAGACACAAGAGATATCCCTGCATATGGGTGAAGTTGCAAGTCTTTCAGAAGAGGAGGCGGCAGCTGTGGAACAGATTACCGCAAGTGTATCTGAAGTCAGCAAGATATCTATTGCTACTGCTGAAGAAGCGGTTGGAGCATCAGCTGCATCTGAAGAGGCAGCAGCTGCATTAAAACAATTATCAGAAATGCAGGTAATCCTTGCCGAAGCAGCAATTAAAATTCAAAAATCGATGGTACGGCTCACAGGTTAAGCCCGAAGACCATTTTCAAATTTTTTTTATTCAATAAAAATTTATCCTCAAAGGTTATTGACAAAATATCTCATCATGGTCTTCAGATAGTAGGGATCATAATTCAGGTCATGATTCTTATTGGTAAACACCATAAGATCATACGTTTTCCCGGCTGATTCAAGGGCATCTGCCAGCTGCATCGTCATTGAGGGATGAACATTATCATCCATATCTCCGGTCATAAGAAGAAGATCTCCTTTCAGGTTTGATGCCTTTTGTGCAGTAACCTGCTCCAGATACCGGTCAGTAACCGGATATCCCTCATACTTTTCTCCCCAGAATGAACCATATAACCTGCAGTCATGATCCCCTGATGCAGCGACCCCGACTTTGAAAAATTCAGGATACGTGAGCATGGCCTGGGCTGCCATAAACCCACCGGCTGACTTCCCATAGATTCCGACCCGGTTCAGATCCATCCATGGATACCGTGCTTGCAGTTGCTTCAGTCCTGTGATATGATCCGGAAGACCGCAGTCACTCAGGTTCCCGTAACTGACATCGTGGAATTCCTTTGAACGGTACGCCGTTCCAAGTCCGTCCATAGTAACAACGATATATCCAAGCTCTGAAAGCATCTGGCAGGTCCAGTATATCTTTGAGTTCCAGGTCAGAGATGCAGGATAGGCGGTTTGTGTGACAATAGTATAGGGGCCGGGGTAGACCACATCAATTATCGGGTACTTCTTTGTGCTGTCAAAATTCGTTGGCTTAAAGAGCAGCCCATAGAGTTCAGTCTTCCCGTCACGGGCGGTTACGGTGAACCGTTCAGCAGGAGCCCAGCCTTTTCTCTGAAGATCGGAATCGTCAGCGGTTGCAAGATGCATAAGGAGGGTTCCATCCATGGATCTGAGTACCGTAACCGTTGGAAGATCTGCACGGGAGTACGCATCAATGAAACAGGTGAGGTCTGGTGACAGAGAAACTGCATGATCCGCCTGACCAGGGGTGAGGAGCCTTAAATCATTTCCATCGGTCTGGACCCGGTAAAGGTAGTGGTAATAGGGATTTCCCCCTTCTTTCCCACTCGCAGTAAAATATATGTGGCCGTTCTTTTCATCAACAGCTAGAATTTCCCTGACTACCCACGGTCCTTTCGTGATCTGTTTTTTCAGGGTTCCATTGGCGTCATACCGGTACAGGTGTCCCCATCCGTCCCGCTCTGAAAACCAGATGATATCTCCATTCGCAAGGACATGGATATTGGGAGTTCCGGCATATTCAAGGCTGGATTCAATATACGAAGAACCGGTTTCATTGAGTATCTCCCGTACGGCACCGGTCCGGACATCTCCTGCGAGGAGCCGAAGGATTTTCTCTCCCCGTTCCACAAAGAGCGAGTAGGTGATATTCCCGGTACTATCCCACCACTGCAGAACATTCTGATCGGTGTCCATCAGACTTACTTCAGGCTGTGCCCTGAATTTCAGAGGAGTCACACTCCGAGCCGATGTGTCGATGACAACCGGTTCATACAGAGAGACATACGGATCTCCGGGAGTCGCAAACTTGTAGGTATATAACACCGGCCTCTTTCCAATACCTGGTGCAGCCTGTACAAGCGAGAGTGAACTCACATTTCGTTGATCAACCCGGTAGGTTACAATTTTTGATGAATCCGGGGACCAGACCAGGTATGGGACAGGGGTCATATTGAGACGTGATTCAGATACCGGATACCTGACCGTGTCAGATCGCTTTCCATAGAAATAATCAGGAACTCCATCAGTTGTCAGGGGAGAGGCAGTTCCTGAGCTTACCGTGTACATCCAGAGATTGGAGCCATTGACATAGGCGATCTTCGTGCTATCAGGCGACGGAATGCCAGAGATTATCTCGTCAGGAAGGGCATTCTTTGTCAGGGCATAAGATGACAGATCGCAGGTCCATGATGAGCCAAAGGAGGTGAATTGCAGTGTCTTTTCATCTGATGACACCTTCATATCATTGATGGGCAGGTGTGAAGATGAAATTTGTTTCCCGGTTGCAGATCCCAGGACTTTTGCAAGCCGGTTTGCATCAATAATCTTCTTTCTGGAGCCCTGTGAGGTATTTACCAGAAAGAATCGTGTCATATCACGGCCGGTATCAGCATACCAGAATGCATCAGATCGAATCCAATGGGGTTCGATGGTAGCATGATAGATATGAGATACGGCATTGTCTGGATAAAAGAACTCTGCCATCTGTTTTTCATACTCAGGTACCGGATTGTGGGTATCTTTCGCCATGACCGGTATAATGAGGAGAGCAGTGACAATTAATATAAAAAGGAGGAGGTATTGTGATCGAAATGCCATAAAAAAGGAAGGAGATTATAAGGTAAATAAATGACTGAAACAGAATATCTGTCACACCCCATACAGGATTACAAAAGGGATTTTGGCACTGGTTCTCATATGATGCCGGAGAATGAAAAACCAGTCCACAAGATGTTTTATGAGGGGGTATATGGATTCTCTGATGAGAGCCCAAGATCCAGACGGTATGGATGATTAAGGAATCTACGCCGATCAAAGAATACGAAGGAGTGATAGAGACAGAATTTTCAGGATGAGGAGATGTTCTCTCATTCTGGTCATTCCTCAATTCTTTCTATTACACAGAATTTACTGCTTTTTCCCTCCAAATTTACCGGTACATGGCATTATCGTAACCGAACTTCTGGGGATCTCCTTCTCCAGTGACTCTTTTATGGTATAGATAGTCTTCTGGACATCATCCATCAGCCTGTTTCCGTCAAACTCAAGGAAGAGTTCAATAAAGATATCATTCCCGCACTTTCTTGATCTGACACCATGAAAGGCCTCATACTCATCAAAGAAGTCTGCGAGGGACCTGACTACCACCAGTTGCAGTTCCTCTTCGATGGTCTTGTCCAGCAGGTCAGGAAGTGAGGATGATATGGTCCGGTATCCGGAGAGGAGAAATAAACCGATGACGATGAATGATGCAAAAGGGTCAATATAATCTTCCCATGGATTATCCTCAATAACTAATACCAGTAAGAGTGCCGCAAGAACCACGAATTCCGTGATCGCTTTTGTCTTAAAGAGAGTAATCTGAGCTTCAATAACCGGTGAATACTCCATCTTAGCAATGTGAACCTTCTCCCTCCAGAGAATGGTACTGACACAGATACCGGTGAACATGACGATCATTGCAACGATGGTAACCTCTTCATGGAGCATGTGAGGATTGAGGAGCTTTAGGACAGTAAGCCCGAAAACCAGCACCAGTGAGAGGATCATGACGATGCCGGTCACGATACCGGTCATATTCTCAAATTTTCCCATGCCATAATCGTACGCATGAGCTCCTCCTTCTGACATCTTTTTCAGGGCTAACCAGGAAAAAAAGGTTGAGAGGATCTCATTCCCTTTCTTGATGGCTTCGGTGGATAATGTTACCGAGCCTGACAGAGCTGCAAGAATCAGGGAGGGGATCCAGAATATAGTATCAATAATGAGACTTTTGAAAATAACCCGCTCTTTCAGTCTCTGTATGCGAATATCCGAAGATTGAATCTCTTCTTCTGACTGAATATGGACCATGTGCGGGTACTTGTGAGCGATAAAGGGAAAAAAAGTACTCCCACAGAGATAACTCTTCAACTCCGGGATTGACCCTCAGAATAAAATTGGTTATGATCCCCTCTGGTGATAGTACCGAAGGAAGGGCCAGATAAGAAGGACCGGCATCGTCCCGATTCCGATGACCATCCATTGCAGGGGAGTTAAGGGAACGGTATCAAATATCTCTCCTCCGTACTGGACGATAAGGATCTGAATTCCGACAATTAGTCCCATTATTGCATAAAATACCGGGTTCCCTCTGAACAGCGGGGGCATGATCCCATTAATCCCACGACAGTTAAACCCGTTCCAGACCTGGGCGATGACAAAACCGGCAAAGAACGCGGTTGCCTGCTGCTCTGGGGTCTCCATGAACATAATACCGGTTATCATACAGGCAATCCCGACTACAATATATATGGCAGCCGTTATCAGGATCGCCTGTTTCATGTAGGGAGTGATAACCGAAGCGGCTTTTGGTATGGGTTTTCGGTTCATAAGAGCAGGATGGGGAGCCTCGGAACAGAGTGCAAGGGCAGCCAGTGAGTCCATGATGATATTAATCCAGAGTAACTGGATGATGGTAAACGGCGGAGGAAATCCAAGGAGCGGAGAGATGAATGTCAGAATTGCGGCAGAGATGTTGATGGTGAGCTGGAAGATTAAAAACCGCTGGATGTTTTCATAGAGAGCCCGCCCCCACCAGACGGCACGTTCTATCGTCGGGAATGAATCATCGAGGAGAATGATATCACTCGCCTCTCTCGCAACCTCAGTCCCCGCAATCCCCATGGCAAGTCCCACATCGGCATTCCGAAGGGCCGGAGCATCATTGGTTCCATCACCGGTAACTGCCACGACTTCCCCGTTTGCCTGCAGGGCTTTGACCAGGAGAAGTTTGTCATGAGGCTCGGACCTGGCAAGAACCTGGAGATCAGAGACGATATCGCGTCGCTTTTCATCTGACAACTTGCGAAACTCAGGTCCGGTCATGACCGTTCCACCCTTGAAAATTCCGGTTTCACGGGCGATTGCCGTTGCGGTCTCAGGGCTGTCACCGGTAACCATCTTCACTTTGATACCGGCATCAGTACAGGTTTTTACTGCCTCCGGAACATCAGGCCTGACTTCATCACGAATTCCCACATACCCGTCCCAGATGAGGATTGAAGGTTCCTCACCATCCGGTTTTAGTTCTCCATGAGCAAAAGCCAGGGTTCTCATGGCTCGCTGTGCAAGGGTATGAAGTTTTGAGAGATCTGGAGCCGGACTGCACCGGGCTGCGACAACCTCAGGTGCTCCTTTCACCAGGACATATCGTTTTGAGCTGTATTCAACAATGGTTGACATCTGTTTCTTCTTGGAGTTGAAAAAATCCTGGGAGATGGAAGGCCATGTGTGCCGGATGTCGGTATAACGAATCCCGGTCCGGTACAACCATCTGAGAAGGGCTGCTTCTGTTGAGTTTCCAACGGTGATCAACCGATCCTCAAGTATCTCCAGTTCAGCCGTGCTGTTCACCGCAGCATTGAGAGTGATCCATTCAGACGGTGTTGTCGGCAGACCGGTAGAGATTTCAGGCACCTCAACAGATGATGCAGCAACCTCCATCTGGTTCATGGTAAGGGTCCCGGTTTTATCAGTACATATGACCGTCACCGAACCGACTGTCTCACAGGCAATGAGCCGTCTGACCAGACTTTTAGCCCGGGTCATCTTCCTCATGGTCAGAGCAAGTGATACGGTAACACTCACCGGGAGGCCTTCCGGAACGGATACCACAATGATGACGACGGCAAACATACAGGCATGCAAAATCACGCTGAAGATCTCAATCGGAGTCTCTGGAGGAACTCCAATGACAAAATCCTGGATCAAAACAACGCTGATGATGAGTCCGGCCATGATGTACCCGAATCTGCTGATAAGATGTGCAAGGCCCTTAAGTTTCATCTGGAGCGGGGTTTCAGGCCGTGTCCCTTCTGTAAGTGACGATGCTATCTGCCCCATTTTTGTCCGGTCACCAACGGCTGCAGCAATCATGGTTGCCCTGCCATTGGTAATGTAGGACCCTTTGAGGACAGAATCCTGAACAAATTTCTTTACCGATTCACTCTCTCCGGTAAAAGCAGACTCATCAGCTTCAGTATCTGATGCCGTCAGGAGATATCCGTCGGCCGGCACAATATCTCCTGCTTCAAGAAGAACAAGGTCACCAACAACGACATCCCGCATCGGAATAGTGCCAGGACTGCCATCTCTGATAACTTTTACCCTGGTATCCTCACGCATGGCATTTAATGCATCAAACTCACGGTTACTCCTGAACTCGGTCAGGAATGCAATGGTTGTTGCAAGGATGACTGCAAGAGCAATCCCGATGGTATCTATGAGGCTTTCACCCTCCAATAGTGCAACGAAAGCAGAAAGAACGACTGCTACAAGCAGAATGCGGATGATCGGATCCTGATATTTTTCCAGATATTGTTTCCAGACCGGTATCCGCTTCGGAGGGGTTAATTCGTTCTTCCCATACTGTTTTCTGGATTCCAATACCGTTTCTGAAGATAATCCATCAGTTCCAAAACGTGCCAGGTCCTGAGTTGGGATCATGGTGATACCATACTCATGTCTTCTGATAATTTGAAAATTGTGGCAGATACCTGGAGATCCATCATATCTGAATTGGTATTATAATCACCATTAAAAACCGGGAATGTGCGATAGTATAAAAGCCTTCATCCCCTGGTCTCGTGCAATCACTCTTTCCATGAAAGTTGAATATCTCCTGAAAAGTCATACTCTTTTTAGGCCTGCTTATCAGAAAGACCACATGTCATATGAACCCTGCCGGCTATTTTTTCAAGGTTTATCACAAATGCAATGCCCATCCCCGGACTGCCGAGTTCTGCTGCCTTTTCAATGGCTGAAAGAATCGCATCAGTCTGATCCACTTCCACCACCGTGAAGATGATCTCCTTTTCCGGTTCGATAGGAAGACCAAAGACCGACTGAGTCTCATGAATTCCAGTCCCCCGGCCCATAAGAACGGTTCCACCGGATGCACCGGCCTCCCGTGATGCCTGGATTACCTTCTCAGACCATCCCTTTTTTACAATTGTTACAATAAGATTTTTACAGCCTTCATGAATCATGATACATCTCCTTCTTTTTTCTCTGAAAGATAATACCTACAATTAACAACATAAGGATCGGAGTGAGAGCAATAAATGAGATCATTCCAAATCCATCCAGAAACGGATCTCTCCCCCCTATGGAATCAGCTACTCCGACTGCAAATGCCATGAGGAACGTTACCGCCATCGGACCGGTTGCAACACCACCAGAGTCAAATGCGATCCCTATAAAATCGGAGTCCGACAGACGAAGCAGGATAAGAACCAAAATATACCCCCCGGTGATAAAGGGGAGGAAAGGAAAACCATATAATATCCTCATCATACCAAGGCTTACAGATATTGCAACCCCGAACGAGAGTGCATAGAGGATAAGAGATCCCTTAATATAGCCATTTGATGAGGTCTCAACCTGAAAGCAGAGGACACGAACCGCAGGTTCGGCATAGGTGGTTAAAAAACCCAGCATAAATCCGAACGGGATAAGGATCCAGGTCTGCTCGATAGTTCCACAAAACTCACCAATTCTCTGACCGGCGGGTAAAAAGGCAATCTTAATACCCTGGAAAAACAGGACCATACCGATGAGGGTTATAAACAGCCCTTTGAAGAGGTTGATGACATAATTTTTCGGGAGTTTAAGTGAGAGGACCTGCATGATGAGAAAGAACAGGACCAGGGGCGATAACGCCTGGATGACGTCCACAATGACGTGATCTATGTTATCAGCAATAGGAAGGTATATCATGATGCAAATATCCCCATTAGAAGAACTCCGAGTATCGGACCGATTGATGCAAGTCCGATAAGACCAAATCCATCAGATATCGCAGAACGGCCTCCAAGAATCGAGGTGACACCAATCCCCAGCGATAGTATAAAGGGCACTGTTATCGGCCCGGTTGTGACCCCGCCGGCGTCAAATGCAATCGGAGCATACCCAGGGGGAGCAATACATAAGAGCAGTAAAACCAGGAGATAGCCGCCGGTGAAGAGGTATGTCAGGGGTACATTGTAGATGATTCTCATAATGGATACCGCGACAAAAAAGCCAACTCCAATGGAGATAACCATGATCAAATGAAGTCTGTCTATACTATCTTCAGAAATGGTCTGTATCATGTCAGATAATACTCTGACATCCGGTTCAGCGATTGTTGCCAAAAATCCAAAGAGGAAAGCAGTCATGATAATGAGCGGAACAGATCCTGAGCGGGGAATATCAGATCCGATGGCATTTCCAATGGGAATCAGACCGATATTTACTCCAACAAGAAAAAGGGCAATCCCAACAATAACCATGATGCTTCCCATGATAAACAGCACTGCATGTGAGAGAGTAAAATCAGGTATGAATAAGGTATGAATGATTCCTATCACCAGAATGATGGGGATTATTGCCTGAGAAATCTCTCGTAGCTGGGATTTAAAGTCAGATAACATATTTTTCGAGGATTTTTAAAATTTCCTTGGATTCAGGTTTCCTGAAGAGTACAACGATATTTCATCTTAATAATGTATCGTTATCTTCCCGTCCGTTTTTCTTTTTGTCAGTGAAC